>NZ_JBEOXS010000019.1:73733-129581 GCF_040296705.1 Streptomyces sp. NPDC002055 | reverse complement strand
CGAGGACGCCGGACCGCTGCCGCCCCCACTCGCCGCGGAGGACCCGGACGGCGTCGTGGTGCACCTCCGGTCGCTGACCAAGGTGGCCTCACCCAGCCTGCGCGTCGGCGCGCTCGCCGCGCGGGGACCCGTGCAGTCCCGGCTGCGGGCGATCCAGGTCGTCGACAGCTTCTTCGTCCCCCGGCCGCTCCAGGAGGCGGCCCTGGAGCTCGTCGGCGCCCCGTCCTGGAGCCGTCATCTGCGGACCGTCGCCGCCGAGCTCCGCTCCCGGCGGGACGTGATGGCCGCCGAGCTCCGTGGCCAACTGCCGGGCCTCACCGTGGACCACGTCCCCTCCGGCGGCTACCACCTGTGGCTGCGGCTGCCCGACGGCACGGAGGAGGGCGCGGTCACCGGCGCCGCGCTGCGCGCCGGGGTCGCCGTGGCGCCGGGCAGGCCGTACTACGCCGCGGAGGCGCCGGCGCCCCGGCTGCGGCTGAGCTTCGCCGGGGTCGCCGGCCCGGCCGAGATCGCCGAAGGGGTGACCCGGCTCCGTACGGCGTGCGCGGAGGCGGCGGTCTGACACCGGACGCCTCTCGCGCCGGCGGTACGGAGCCGGGCCGGTGGCGCGAGCCCGGCACCGGGCGCGGATGCCGGCCTGTGCCGCTCGCCCCGCGGTGGGCCGAGGCCGGAGGATAGGGGTATGCGCAGGACCACCGTCGTCAATCTCAAGGGCCACCGGGGCGACCCCGACTACGCGGACGTGGTGTACGTCGGCCGCGCGATGCACCGTGGTGGCTGGCACCTGGAGGGGTCACCGCTGGCGAGCCCGTTCCGTCCGGGGCGGGACGGCACCCGGGAGGAGGTCCTCGAGCAGTACCGGGCCTACCTCCTGGACCGCCCCGATCTCCTCGCCCTGCTCCCGGACCTCCGGGGCCGCAGGCTGGGGTGCTGGTGCGTCCCGCTGCCCTGCCACGCCCAGGTCATCGCGGAACTCGCCGACGCGGAGTGACGCACCGCGGTGATCCGATGATCAGCGGTGCTGTCAGCTGTGCTCCATCGCGAGCAGCAGGGAGGTGCCGGGTTCGAGGGCCCGGCAGAGGTGCGGCACATCGCCGGGGTAGGCCATGTAGTCGCCCGGCCCCAGCTCGACGGGATCGTCGTCGGGGCCGATGAGCGCTCGCCCGGAGCAGATGACCGCGTGCTCCATCGTGCCCGGCATGTGCGGGTCCGAGCTGCGCGGAACGCCGGGCTCCACGTGCACCAGGTACAGATCGCGGCGCGCGTTCGGCGGGCAGGACGACAGCAGCGTCGCCACGTAGTCGGACTGCTCGGACGGTACGGCGACGCCGTCACCGCGGCGCAGCACCGTCACCCGCGGGCGCGGCGGATCGACGAGCCGGCTGAACGGCACGTCCAGGGTGACGCTCAGCGCCCACAGCGTCTCCACGCTGGGGTTGCCGGTGCCGGACTCCAGGTGGGAGAGCGTGGACTTGGCGATACCGGCCCGTTTGGCCAGCTCGGACAGGGACAGTCCGGTGCGCCCGCGCTCCCGGCGGATCGCCGCCGCGATCCTGTCCAGCGGGGGGCGGGGGGCCTGCTCCACCATCTGTTCGCTCCATCGGTCGCTTCGTTCGGCTTGACGAACACTCTGCCAGGTGTTCACCATATCGGCCATGCGTTCGTTCTGGCGAATACTCGAACCCCCGCTCCTGCGAGACATCGGGCTGGTGTGCCTGGCCGACGGAGTGGTCGGGGTGTCCTTCGGCGCGCTCGCCGTCTCCGGCGGTGAGCCGCCCTGGGTCCCGGTGGTCATGTCCCTGGCGGTGTTCGCCGGTGGCGCCCAGTTCGCGGCGCTCGGTGTGGTGCTGGGCGGCGGGGGAGCGGTGGCCGCCGTGGTCATGGGGCTGGTGCTCAACGCCCGCCTCCTGCCGTACGGATTCGCCGTCGCCGATGTGCTGGACCTGCGCCGACTCGGGCGGTGGTCCGCCTCCCATCTGCTGATCGACGAATCCGTGGCCTTCGTCATGGCGGAGCGCGACCCGGCACGCCGCAGGGCCGTCTACCTCACCTGCGGAATCCTGATGTTCCTGGTCTGGAACCTCGGCACCGTGCTGGGTGTGCTGGCCGGCGGCGTGGTCGGCGACCCGGCCGCCCTCGGTCTGGACGCCGCCTCGCCCGTGGTCCTGCTGGCGCTGGTGCTCCCGGCGCTGCGCGATCCGGTGGCCCGTGGCGCGGCGCTGGTCGGTGCGGTGGTGGCCCTGGCCGGTACGCCCTTCCTGCCACCGGGGGTGCCGGTGCTGCTGGCGCTGACGGGCCTGGTGGTGCTCGTCCGTTCCGGCACGGGGGGGCGAGTCCGGCACGGGTGACGAGTCCGCCACGGGTGACGAGTCCGGCACGGGAGACGGGTCCGCCACGGGAGACGGGTCGAAGGGGGTGAGCCGGGCATGACGCCATGGGCTGTCCTGGTGCTGGCCGTCGGAACATACGCGCTCCGCATGGCCGGACCGCTGTCGCACGGCCGGTTCGAACCGTCCGAACGGGCCCGGCGGATGCTGACGGTGTCCGCCACCGTGCTGCTCTTCGCCCTCGTAGCGACCTCGGCCGTCGCCGACGGACAGAGCCTCGCCGGATGGGCCAGGCCGGCCGGAGTCCTGGTGGGCGGCGCGCTCGCGCTGCGGCGGGCGCCCTTCCTGGTCGCCGTGATCGCGGCGGCGGCCACCACCGCGGTGCTCCGCTGGTCCGGCGTGTCCTGAGGGGCCGTTCACGTCACGGGCCGCGCCAGACGTTGTCGAACGCCGCGTTCTCGATGGCCCGCCGCTGCCGTACCGCCTCCAGCTCCCGCAGCGCGTCGTGGACGGAGGCCACCACCGTCACCACCGCCTCGTCGGCCGTGCTCAGGGAGTCCTCGGCCGGCTCGTCGCGGATTCCGACCGCTGCCCCGAGGGCGGCGAGGACGGGCTCGTCGGAGGTCCAGCGCTCCGTCGCCTGCCGGTGCTCGGGGGTGTCGGCCGGCAGCGTCCGGCCGGCCCGGAACGACAGCCCGCGGCGGCGCTCCCGGGTGAGCTGCCCGTCCGCCTCCAGGGCGGCCACATAGGCGGCATGCAGACCGTGCCCCCGGCGCCACAGCCAGTCGTCGACCGACTCGTACGGCGCCTCCCGGACGAGCGACTGCGCCGCCTCGTCCAGCAGACGGTCGGCCAGCGCCGGCCGGTGGCCGCCCGGCACGATGCGGTCGTCGTCCAGGGTGACGGCCCCCGCCCCGAGCAGGTCGATCACCTCGGCTCCCGCGAGCGCCAGCGACAGGTCGCCCTGTTCCACGGGGCGGCGGGGCGCCTCGTCCATGGCGGCGATCGAGAGGTCGCGCGGTGTGGTCATCGATGACTCCCCGTCGGAGGCGGTGGTGGCGGCGCGTCGCCGCCTGCGGTCCGGCACCCGGGGGCACCCGTCACCGAGCCCCCCTGCCGCTTCTCCGAGCCTACGGAGCACGGGTGACACCTGCCATACCGCACGTGGGCCGGCGTCCGCCCGCGCGCCCGGCCCGACCGTTCCGGGGTGCGCCGCGCCGCTCCTCACGAGGGCGGCTCCGTGCCCGGGCCCGTTCGTCGCGGTCGGCAGGGGGAGCGGTCCGGCAGCCGTCGGCGCCCGTGGAAAGGCCGGGGCCGCAGCCGGGATGTTCCGGCTGCGGCCCTGGCAGGTACAACAGTTGGCTGCTCGTCCGCCGCTTCATCCGCCGCTTCGTCCGCGGCGGTGGAGAGCGGGTGCCCGATCAGACCTCCGGGACGGGGAAGGTCGGGTACTCCACACCGGACACGTGCTGAACCACGCGGATGACCTGGCACGAGTAGCCGAACTCGTTGTCGTACCAGAGGTAGAGGATCGCGTTGTCGCCGTCGACCTTGGTGGCGCCGGCGTCGACGATCGAGGCGTGGCGCGAGCCGATGAAGTCGCTGGAGACCGCGTCGGGGGCCGTGGTGAAGTCGATCTGGCGCTTCAGCGGCGAGGTCAGCGAGACGTCGCGCAGGTGGTCGAGGACCTCCTGGCGGGTGGTCTCGCGCCCGAGCCGCAGGCTGAGGATCGCGATCGAGACGTCCGGCACCGGGACCCGGATCGAGCTGCCGGTGATCGGCGCGTCGAGGTCGGGCAGCGCCTTGGCGACGGCGGAGGCGGCGCCGGTCTCGGTGATGACCATGTTGAGCGGCGCGGACCGGCCGCGACGGTCGGCCTTGTGGTAATTGTCCAGCAGGTTCTGGTCGTTGGTGAACGAGTGGACGGTCTCCACGTGGCCGCGCAGCACGCCGTACTCGTCCGCCATCGCCTTCAGCGGCGGGACGATCGCGTTGGTGGTGCAGGAGGCGCAGGACAGGATCTGCTCGTCCGGCTTGATCGTGTCGTGGTTGACGCCGTGCACGATGTTCGGGACGTCGCCCTTGCCCGGGGCGGTCAGGACGACCTTGTCGATCCCGGGGCGCAGGTGCGTCGACAGGCCGGCGCGGTCGCGCCACTTGCCCGTGTTGTCGATGAGGATGGCGTTGTTGATGCCGTACGCCGTGTAGTCGACCTCGGACGGGTCGTTGGCGTAGATCACCTTGATCTCGTTGCCGTTGGCGACGATCGTGCTGTTCGCCTCGTCAACGGTGATCGTGCCCTGGAACTGGCCGTGGATGGAGTCGCGGCGCAGCAGCGAGGCGCGCTTGACGATGTCCTGCTCGCCGCCCCCGCGGACGACGATGGCGCGCAGCCGCAGGCCGTTGCCGGAGCCGGCCTTCTCGATGAGGAGGCGGGCGACGAGGCGGCCGATGCGGCCGAAGCCGTAGAGGACGACATCGCGCGGCTCGCGGCGCTCGATCTTGTTGGCGCCCGTGGCACCGGCGACGGCCTCGGCGGTGAACTCCTCCACCGTCAGACCGCGGTCGTCGGCCCGGTAGGTCTCGGCGAGCAGGCCGAGGTCGATCTGGGACGGGCCGAGATCGAGCGCGGTCAGCGCCTGGAGGAACGGCAGGGTGTCGGTGACCGAGAGTTCCACGCCGGCTATCTGACGTGCGAATCGGTGGGTCTTGAGGATGCTGACCACCGACTTGTTCACCAAGGAGCGGCTGTGGAGCAGGACCGTGATGTCCCGTTCCCGGTGCAGCTTCCCGATGATCGGGATCATCGACTCCGCGATCTCCTCGCGGTTTTTCCAGTTGGTGAACGAGTCCTCGTTGACAGTCACAGGCGTATCTTTCGAGCTAGGCGGTGCTCATATGCTAGCGCCCCGCCTTCCGGAGCCTTCACGCGGTGCCGCGGGGCGGGTGCCGTGGGGACGGGGCGCAGGTGGGGGCGGGTCGGATGCCGTGATCGGGGCCGGTGCGGCGCGGCTGGGCACCGTGGTGAGCCGGCGGGGCCTGATGGCACACGTGAGCGCCGGTCTCAGACGGGGGTGGCAGTCGGTGGCGATCCTGCGCCTGCGGCCTCCACGACGATCTCTCCGGCCCGGGTGCGTGCGTACAGCACCTCTCTGCCCGCACGGTGGGCGCTGACCAGGCCGGCCGTGCGGAGGGCCGTCAGGTGCTGGGAGACGCCGCCGGGAGTCAGCCCGGTGCGGCGCGCGAGGCCGGTGGTCGAGGCGGGGGCGCTCAGCTCGGTCAGCAGGGTCGCGCGGGACCGGCCCAGCACCCCGGCCAGGGCGGCGGAGACGGTCGCGGGCCGCGCGTCCCAGAGGGTGCCGACGGCGCGCGGCGGGTAGCGCAGCGAGGGCAGCCACGGCTCGGTGAACACGGAGAACACCCGCGGCCACACGAAGGCGGAGGGGACCAGCAGCAGCCCCCGGCCGGCCGGCCGACGGGCTCCGCACGCGGCGCGGTGCGCCACCTGCAGGGTGCCTCCAACCCAGGTGACCTGTGGGTCGAGGTCCGCGAACAGGTGCTGGGCGCCGCCTTCGACCAGGCGGCCGGCGCGGTAGCGGATGTCGCCCTCCAGCAGGGTCAGGATCCGCGACCAGTACGGCGCCAGGGCCAGCTCCCAGTACGCCTCGATCGTGTCGGCCAGCCGCCCGAGCTCCGCTGCCGGGTCGGCGTGCAGCGCCGCCATCCGCGCGGGCGGCACCTCGGCCGTCGTGTGCAGCAGCGCCGGCGGGGTGGCCCGGACCGTGGCCAGCTCCATGTCCAGCGAGGGCAGCGGAGTGGTGGGCGGCGGGCAGACGAACCCCGGGATGCGCCCGGTCCGGGCCGAGTGCGTCCGCGTCGGTACGAGGTCGAACAGCGGACTCGGGTCGAGGCCCGCCGCCGCCAGCCGCTGCCGCACCCGGTCGGCCCAGGTGCGGTGCAGGCCGTGTTCGTCCACGCCCTTGAGTACCCGGACGCTGGCCACCACCTCCCACAGCGGGGAGATCGCGAAGCGGGTGCGGGCCACGTCCTCCATGCCGAGTTCGATCTCGATCATTCAGCTCAGGGTAAAACAATGGTGAAGCGGTCAACGGCCGCGCACGGTACGGCACATGACCGAAGCATCCCTTTCCCCCTGGCGGCTGCGCGACTTCCGCACGCTCTTCGCCGCGGGCGCCCTCAGCCACCTGGGCAGCGATGTCGGCTACGTGGCGATTCCGCTGCTCGCCGTCACCACCCTCGGTGCGGGCCCCGGCCAGGCCGGTGCGCTGGCCGCGCTGTCCACCGCCGCCTTTCTTGTCGTCGGACTGCCCGCGGGAGCCTGGGTGGACCGACTGCACGCCCGCCGGGTGCTGGTGGCCGCCGACGCCGCCCGCGCCGTGCTGTTCGCCTCGATCCCCGTCGCCTGGTGGCTGGGGGTGCTGTCGCTGCCGCAGCTGTACGTGGTGGTGCTGCTGACCGGCTGCGCCACGGTGTTCTTCGATGTCGGCTCGCAGAGCGTCCTGCCCGAACTGGTCGGCCGCGAACGCCTGGTGCCGGCGAACACGGTCCTGGTGAGCCTGATGGCCGGCGCCGGCATCGCCGGCCGCGGCGCCGGTGGCCTCCTGGTCCAGCTCTGCACGGCGCCCCTGGCGATTCTCGGCGGGGCCATCGCCTACCTGGCCTCCGCCGCCGGTCTGACGGGCATCCGCCGGTGCCACGCCCCTGCCGCGGCACCGGCCGGCCGGAAACGCCTGCGCGCCGAGGTGGCGGAGGGACTGCGCCATGTCCTCGGCAGCCGCGAGCTGCGCGCGCTGGCGCTCACCGCGGCCCTCAGCAACCTCGGCGCGCAGATGATCAATGCCATGCTGCCCGTGCTCTTCGTCCGCGAACTGCACCTGCCCGCCGGGGCGCTCGGGGCGTACTGGGCGGCCGGCGCCCTGGGCGTTCTGCTCGGCGCCGGTGTCGCCGGCCGCCTCGCCGCCCGCCTCGGCCACGGGCGCACCCTGGGACTGGCCGGCCTCTGGTTCTCACCCGCCGCACTCGCCGTCGCCCTCGTCGACGACGGACCGTGGCTCTGGGTGGCCGGCGCCGGATGGCTTCTCACCATGGCCAAGACGGGCATCGCCAACGTCCTCGGCGTCACGCTGCGTCAGCACATGACGCCGGATCCGCTGCTCGGCCGCATGAACGCCACCTTCCGATTCCTGCTCACCGGAGCCCTGGCGATCGGCTCCGCTCTCGGCGGCCTCATCGGCCAGACGGCAGGCGTACGCGTGGCCGTCGGTGCCGGCGCGATCTGTATGGCCTGCGCCTTCTTCCCGGTCTTCCGCTCCCCCGTCCGCAAGCTGCGCGAGCTCCCCGTGGCCACCCCGCCGCCCCGTCGGGCCTCGGCGGCAACCGCCTCCGAGACCTGAACCGGCATCCGCCCGCGCGATCGCACCCTGCAGGGTCGGGCCGGCAGAGCCCGCCTCGACGCCAACGCAACCGTCACTGTCGTCATCAGGCCCTTCGCACCGGCTGGGCGGGTCAGTCTTCCAGGGCCGCTGCGATGCGGTCGAGGTCGGTGAGGAGTGTCGCGACGCGCTGGGGCGGGATCGCTTCGACCATGCGTTGTTCGACGGCGTACACGGCGGCCTGGACCGTGGCGAGACGTGCGTGGCCCTCTTCGGTGAGCCGGGCGGGCCGTGCCCGCCCGTGATCGGCGGTGGCAGGGCGGGTGAGCAGTCCCGCGTCCTGCAGGCCCCGCAGGACGACATTCCCGGACTGCCGGCTGACGAAGGTCGCGCGGGCGAGGTCGGCGTTCGACATGCCGGGGTGCAGGGCCAGCAGTTCGAGAGTGGCGTACTGCGGCACGGTCAGCCCGTGCTCGCGCAGAACCTTGTCCATCGCGCCGCGCAGGGCGGCCTGGGCGCGTTTGAGCAGGTACCCCACGTGGTGGGTGACGTCGTCCGAGGGACGGAACGGCTCGGTCGGCACACTCTCGTTCATGTCAGCATTTTGACATAGGTGATCCCGGCACCCTAGGTTCCCTATGTCAAAGTCCTGACATAGAAGAGTGAGGGAAACTCGTGTCATTCGCCATTGCCGGGCCCGACTTCGTCGCCCTGCAGGTTCACGACCTGGAAGCCGCGGCGGCCTTCTGCGAGCAGCGCCTGGGGCTGCGCCGGGCCGCGGTCTCGCCCCCGCATGCGGTCGTGTTCGACACCGAGCCGAGCCCGTTCGCCGTCCGCGAGCTCCTCCCGGGTGTCGACCTCGCCGACGTCCCGCGGCCGGGCCTCGGCGTGGTGCTCTGGTTCCGGACTCCGGATGCTCATCAGCTCCACGACCGGCTCGTCGCCGCCGGCGTCAAGATCCTCGAGCCGATGGCGGGCAGTCCCTTCGGGCCGAAGTTCTCCTTCGAGGGGCCGGAGGGGTATGCGCTCACCGCGCACGGAGGCTGATCGAAACCGTCGTCGGCCCTCCGGGTGACCCCTCGCGTTCCCCGCCGGCACCCGGCTGCTTGAGGGGTGAGGGGGCGGTGGGGCCTCGCAAGCGCCCGGCGCGCCGATCCCGCCGGGCGCCCAGGGGTGCGCTCAACTGGCCGAGCGCAACACTCGCCGGCCAACGGGAATGCCCGGTCGTATTCGGTCCGGAGGGGCGCCGCATGTTCGAGGGCCCCCGCATATTCATTGCATAAAGCTGCCGCATTCCGTATAGTCATGCCATCGATGAGGAGGTTTCGATGGCAGTGCGGGCAGCGGTGGCCGGAGCGAGCGGGTACGCGGGAGGGGAACTCCTGCGTCTTCTGCTCGGGCATCCGCAGATCGAGATCGGCGCCCTGACGGCGAACTCCAACGCAGGTCAGCGGCTCGGCGCCGTCCAGCCTCACCTGCTGCCGCTCGCCGACCGGGTGCTGGAGCCGACCACCGGGGACACCCTCGCCGGTCATGACGTGGTCTTCCTGGCGCTGCCGCACGGGCAGTCCGCCGCCGTCGCCGAGCAGCTCGGCGACGAGGTGCTGATCATCGACGTGGGTGCGGACTTCCGGCTCGCGGACGCGGAGGACTGGGAGAGGTTCTACGGCTCCCCGCACGCGGGCACCTGGCCCTACGGCCTCCCCGAGCTCCCCGGCGCCCGCGCGGCGCTGCGCGGTGCCCGCCGCATCGCGGTCCCCGGCTGCTATCCGACCGCCGTCTCCCTCGCGCTCTTCCCGGCGTACGCGGCCGGGCTCGTCGAGCCGGAGGCCGTGATCGTCGCCGCGTCCGGCAGCTCCGGCGCGGGCAAGGCGCCCAAGCCGCATCTGCTGGGCAGCGAGGTCATGGGCTCCATGAGCCCGTACGGGGTCGGCGGGGTCCACCGGCACACCCCCGAGATGATCCAGAACCTCTCCGCGGCGGCCGGTGAGCCGGTCTCGGTGTCCTTCACCCCGACCCTCGCGCCGATGCCCCGCGGCATCCTCGCCACCTGCACGGCGAAGGCGAAGCCCGGCACGACCGAGGCCCGGCTGCGCGAGGCGTACGCGAAGGCGCTCGCCGACGAACCGTTTGTGCACCTGCTGCCGGAGGGCCAGTGGCCGTCGACCGCCGCGGTGTACGGCTCCAACGCGGCGCAGCTCCAGGTCGCCCTGGACACCGCGGCGGGCCGCGTGGTCGTCATCGGGGCCATCGACAACCTGACCAAGGGCACTGCGGGCGGCGCGGTGCAGAGCATGAACATCGCCCTCGGACTCCCCGAGGAGCTGGGACTTTCCATGATCGGAGTCGCACCGTGAGCGTCACGGCAGCACAGGGGTTCACGGCGGCGGGCATCGCCGCCGGAATCAAGGAGAACGGTGGTGCGGACCTGGCGCTCGTCGTCAACACCGGGCCGCGCCGGGCCGCCGCGGGCGTCTTCACCTCCAACCGCGTCAAGGCCGCCCCGGTCCTCTGGTCCGAGCAGGTCCTCAAGGGGAGCCGGGTCTCGGCGGTGGTCCTCAACTCCGGTGGCGCCAACGCCTGCACCGGCCCGCTCGGCTTCCAGGACACCCACGCCACCGCCGAGAAGGCGGCCGAGGTCCTGAGCGCGAGCGATCCGGACGGGCACAGCGCGGGCGAGATCGCCGTCGCCTCCACCGGCCTGATCGGCCTCCGGCTCCCGATGGACAAGCTGCTGCCGGGCGTCGAGAAGGCCGCGGCCGAACTCTCCGCGCACGGCGGCGAGAAGGCCGCCATCGCCATCAAGACCACCGACTCCGTGCACAAGACGGCCGTCGTCGAGTCCGCGGACGGCTGGACCGTCGGCGGCATGGCCAAGGGCGCCGGGATGCTCGCGCCCGGCCTGGCCACCATGCTCGTCGTGCTCACCACCGACGCCGACGTCGACGCCCCCGGCCTCGACCGGGCGCTGCGCGACGCGACCCGGACGACCTTCGACCGGATCGACTCCGACGGCTGCATGTCCACCAACGACACCGTGCTGCTGCTCGCCTCCGGAGCCTCCGCGGTCGCCCCGGGGCAGGAGGAGTTCGCCGAAGCGGTGCGCGCGGTCTGCGACGATCTCGCCCGCCAGCTCATCGGCGACGCCGAGGGCGCCTCCAAGGACATCCGCATCGAGGTGGTGGGCGCCGCGACCGAGGACGACGCCGTCGAGGTCGGGCGGTCCATCGCCCGCAACAACCTCCTCAAGTGCGCCATCCACGGCGAGGACCCCAACTGGGGCCGGGTGCTGTCCGCCATCGGGACCACCTCCGCGGCCTTCGACCCGGACCGGCTCAACGTCGCCATCAACGACGTCTGGGTCTGCCGCAACGGCTCGGTCGGCGAGGACCGTGACCTGGTCGACATGCGCTACCGCGAGGTGCGCATCACCGCCGACCTGGCCGAGGGCACCGCGTCCGCGGTCATCTGGGCCAACGACCTGACCGCCGACTACGTCCACGAGAACAGCGCGTACTCCTCATGACCGCACGCAAGCACACCGCACTGCCCAAGGCGCAGATCCTCATCGAGGCGCTGCCCTGGCTCACCCGGCACCACGGCAAGACGGTCGTCATCAAGTTCGGCGGCAATGCCATGGTCAACGAGGAGCTGAAGGCCGCCTTCGCGCAGGACGTCGTCTTCCTGCGGCACGCC
The DNA here is from genome assembly GCF_040296705.1 of Streptomyces sp. NPDC002055. NCBI lineage: Bacteria > Bacillati > Actinomycetota > Actinomycetes > Kitasatosporales > Streptomycetaceae > Streptomyces > Streptomyces sp. NPDC002055. Next base: position 118,165 of record NZ_JBEOXS010000019.1, on the reverse strand, counting down.
GGGCTCAAGCCGGTCGTCGTCCACGGCGGCGGACCGCAGATCAGCGCCCACCTCGACCGGCTGGGCCTGGTCTCCGAGTTCAAGGCCGGGCTGCGGGTCACCACGCCCGAGGCGATGGACGTCGTCCGGATGGTCCTCGCCGGCCAGGTGCAGCGGGAGCTGGTGGGCCTGCTCAACCAGCACGGCCCGCTCGCCGTCGGCATCACCGGCGAGGACGCCCACACCATGACCGCCACCAAGCGGTACGCCGACATCGACGGCGAGCAGGTGGACATCGGCCGCGTCGGGGAGATCGCCGCGACCGACACCGGAGCCATCCGGGCGCTGCTGGAGGACGGCCGGATCCCCGTCGTCTCGTCCGTCGCCCGCAGCGCCGACGACGGCCACGTCTACAACGTCAACGCCGACACCGCCGCCGCGGCGCTGGCCGCCGCGCTGAAGGCCGAGACCCTGATGGTCCTCACCGATGTCGAGGGCCTGTACGAGGACTGGCCGAACAGCGACGACGTCATCAGCCGGATCGACGCCGCCGAGCTGGAGAAGCTGCTGCCCGAGCTGGCGAGCGGCATGGTCCCGAAGATGGAGGGCTGTCTGCACGCCGTGCGCAACGGCGTCAACACCGCCCGGGTGATCGACGGCCGGGTGCCGCACTCCATCCTGCTGGAGATCTTCACCGACGAGGGCATCGGCACCATGGTCGTGCCGGACGGCAGCACCGACAGCACCGAGGCCGAGGGGGAGTCATGACCAACCAGGAGCTCACACAGCGCTGGCAGGGCGCCCTGATGGACAACTACGGCACCCCGCGCGTGCCGCTGGTCCGCGGCGAGGGGGCCACCGTCTGGGACGCCGACGGCACGGCCTACACCGACTTCGTCGGCGGCATCGCCGTCAACGCCCTCGGACACGCCCATCCCGCGGTCGTCCAGGCCGTCTCCGACCAGATCGCCACCCTGGGCCATGTCTCCAACCTCTTCGTCGCCGAACCGGTGGTCGATCTGGCGGAGCGGCTGATCCAGCTCTTCGGCCGCCCCGGTCGGGTCTACTTCTCCAACTCCGGTGCCGAGGCGGTCGAGGCCGCGATCAAGATCGGCCGCCGGACCGGCCGGACCGGGATGGTCGCCACCACCGGAGGTTTCCACGGCCGCACCATGGGCGCCCTCGCCCTGACCGGCCAGCCCGCCAAGCAGGACCCCTTCCGGCCGCTGCCGGGCGACGTCACCCATGTGCCGTACGGGGACGCAGACGCGCTGCGGGACGCCGTCACCACCGACACCGCGCTGGTGATCATCGAGCCCGTCCAGGGCGAGAACGGCGTGATCGTGCCGCCGCGCGGCTATCTGGCCGCGGCGCGGGAGATCACCCGGGCCACCGGCACGCTGCTGGTGATCGACGAGATCCAGACCGGCATCGGCCGCACCGGCCACTGGTTCGAGCACCAGGCCCAGGGCGTCGAGCCCGACATCGTGACCCTCGCCAAGGGCCTCGGCGGCGGCCTGCCGATCGGCGCGACCGTCGCGTTCGGGCCGGCCGCGGAGCTGCTGACACCCGGTCAGCACGGCTCCACCTTCGGCGGGAACCCGGTCGCCTGCGCCGCCGCGCTCGCCGTCCTCGACACCATCCGGGACGAGGGCATCCTCGACCGGGTGAAGCGGACGGGCGAGCGGCTGCGCTCCGGCATCGAGGCGCTCGGCCACCCGCTCGTCGGCCAGGTCCGCGGCGCGGGCCTGTTGCTGGGTATCGTGCTCACCGAGTCCGCTGCGCCGCAGGTGCAGCGGGCGGCACAGGACGCCGGTCTCCTGGTGAACGCGATCGCACCCGACGTGGTGCGGCTGGCACCGCCGCTCATCCTCGGCGACGACGAGGCGGACGCGTTCCTCCGGGCCCTCCCGGCCGTCCTCGACGCCGCACACGGGGACCGACGATCCGGAGAATGACGACGATGACCGAGGCGCAGGACACGGAGAACTGGCAGGCCCCCCAGACGGAGTCCGGGGGAGGGCCGGCCGTGCCCCAGACCCGCACCGCCCGCCACCGGCGGATCGTCGACATCCTCAACCGGCAGCCGGTGCGCTCGCAGAGCCAGCTCGCGAAGCTCCTCTCCGACGACGGCCTCTCCGTCACACAGGCGACGCTCTCCCGCGACCTGGACGAGCTGGGCGCGGTGAAGATCCGCAACACCGGTGGCGAGCTGATCTACGCCGTACCGAGCGAGGGCGGCTTCCGCACCCCGCAGGCGCCGCTCGGCGAGTCGGCCAAGGAGGAGCGGATGCGCCGGCTCGCCGGTGAACTCCTGATCTCCGCCGAGGCCTCCGCCAACCTCGTCGTGCTGCGCACCCCGCCGGGGGCGGCCCAGTTCCTCGCCTCCGCGATCGACCAGGCGGAGCTGCACGTCATCCTCGGCACCATCGCCGGGGACGACACCCTGCTCCTCATCAGCCGGGACCCGGACGGCGGCCAGGCGCTCGCCGACCACCTGCTGAGCCTGGCTCAGAAGGCCCGCTGAGCGCCGGCCGTCGATAGTCCGCCGGGGGCACGCCAGGCGTGCCCCCGGCCTGGCGGGCCCGTGCCGCGGCCCGCGCGCCTCACGCCTCGCCCGTCCTCAGGCGACGGGCGCGAACTGCCCGAACCCCGCGGTGCACCAGGTGCTCCCGTCCGCGGTGACGGCGAAGGCCTCCACGTCCGGCAGTTCCTCCAGCCACTCGCGGGACCCCGGCCCCCAGGCGAACGCCGCCGTCGCCCAGGCGTCCGCCGCGGTCAGTCCGCGGGCGAGCACCGTGACCGAGACGAGCCCGTGCCGGGGCGGGGAGCCGGTGTACGGGTCGAGGATGTGACAGCCGCGCTCCGCCGTCCCGGACGTGGCCACGGCGAGCTCGCCCTCGCCCTCCACCACGGTCACGAACCGGCCCGGATGGAGCGGGTCGCTGATCCCCACCCGCCAGGGGCCGCCCGGATCGCGCCGGCCGCTCAACTGGATGTCCCCGCCGCCGTTGATACAGGTGTCGGTGACCCCGGCCGCGGTCAGCAGCAGCGAGGCGCGCTCCACCGCCCACCCCTTGACCAGCCCCGTCGGATCCAGGCGGCCCCCGTAGCGGGCGTTGAACCAGCCGTGGCTGCGCGCCTCCGCGGACTCGCAGAGCGACAGCACCTCCGCGATCAGCGGATCGCACTCGGCCTGGGTCAGCTCGCCCCGGGACAGCCGGCTCAGCTCGCTCTCCGGCTTGTAGGTGGAGAAGAGCTCGTCCACCCGGTGCAGCCAGCGCGCCGCCGCCTCCACCGCCGCTTCGGCCTGAGCCGCGCCCTCACCGCGGATGTCGAAGGAGAAGACCGTCCCCATGGCGTGTTCGACCCGGCGCACGCGCCGGAGGTCGGTCATCGGGCCTCGTCCAGGGCGCTCTGCAGGGACTCCTGGTAGCCCTGGCTGGTGTACGTGGCGCCCGAGACGGCGTCGATCTCCGCACTCTGCGCCGCCACCGCCTCCTCACCCAGCCGGGGCACCGCCTTGGCGGTGATCTGTTTGGACTTCGGGCTGGACGACGGGGCCTGCGCGGCGGTCGCCGCGGTGATCCGGCCGCCCGAGAGGGTGATCCGGACCTGGACCGGCCCGTAGTCGGTGCGCACGGCCTTCCCGGTGACCGTCCGGGCGCCGCTCTCCCCTCCGGACGACGGCGGGGCCTGCCCGGCCCCCTGGCCCCCGGCGTTCCCGGGCTGCGCCGGGGCGCTCGCCTGCGCGGCGGGAGCGCCCGCCTCCGCGGAGGACCCCGGCAGGCCGGGGGCCTTGAGGGCCAGCAGCAGGACGACGCCGGACACGGTGGCCGCACTGGTCAGCAGAATGCGGCGGATCGGGTGCGTTTTCATCTGCTCACAATTCGAAGGACTCGTGGTGGATTCGGCGGGCCGGGACTCCGGCCTCGCGCAGGGCCGCATGGGACTCCTCGGCCAGGCCGGGAGGTCCGCACAGGTAGACGTCGTGCCGTTCGATGTCGGGCAGCACGCGGCTCAGGGACTCGGCGCTGATCTCCGGCCGCTCGCCGTCCGGGCCGTTGACGGCGTACAGCAGCCGCGCCTTGCGGGTCCGGGCGATGGCCTGGAGCTCGCCCCACAGCGCCAGGTCCTCCTGGCTGCGCGCCCGGTACAGCAGGGTCAGGTCGCCGGGGCCCGCGGGGATCGTCTCGAAGAGCGCCCGCAGCGGGGTGATCCCGGCGCCGCCGGCGATCAGCAGGACCTTGGTGCCCCGGCCGCGCTGCCGGCGGGCCGCCGTGAGGGCTCCGTACGGGCCCTCCGCCCACACCCGGGTGCCTGGGCTCAGGCCGGCCAGGGCCGCGCTGTGGTCACCGGCCTCCTTGACGGTGATCCGCAGCAGGCCGGAGGCGGGCGGCGCGGACAGCGAGTACGGGTTGGAGGTCCAGCGCAGCTCGGGGGCCAGGAAGCGCCAGCGGAAGAACTGCCCGGCCTGCGCGTCGAGTCTGTCCAGCCGTTCGCCGCGGATGATGACCGAGACGATCCCCGGCGCCTCCTGGACGGTGGACTCCACCCGCAGCCGGTGCCGGAGATTGAGCCGGACGGGGACGAGGACCCGGTACCACAGCACCAGCGCGGTGACCGTGCCGTACAGCGCGTACCAGGCGGTCTGCGCGGCGGGGACGGCGGCGAACTCGGAGCCGGTGGACAGCTGGTGCCAGAAGGACAGGTAGACCGCGGCGTAGGTCAGCAGGTGCAGGTAGTACCAGGTCTCGTAGCGCAGCCGCCGGCGGACGGCGGCGGCCGAGACACCGCCGATGACCAGCAGCAGGACCGTCCCGATCGTGGCCTCGATCATGTCGGGGTACTCCAGGACCACGGTGACGGTCTGTTCCACCAGGCCGGTGCCCGCCTCGACGGCGTAGCCCCCGAGGATCAGCAGGAAGTGGGCGAGGACCAGGAACACCGTGTAGCGGCCCGCCATCGCGTGCCAGCGGGCCACCCGGTCGGAGCCGACACGCCGCTCCAGCGCGGGTACCCGGGCCATCAGCGCGATCACCACGGCGGTGGAGTAGCCGGCCAGCAGTCCGGTGATCCGCCCCGCGCCGGTGAGCCAGTCGGCGGTGGCCGTCACGGCGGTGGTGCCCTGCCACCAGAGCGCCACCACGCCCGCCACCCCGGCCCACAGCACGGCCAACAGGGGTGTGGCGGGGGAGCGGCGTGGCCGCATCCGCGCTTCCGCCCGTCGTCTGGCGGCCCTGCCGCCCTCCTGAATCATCTGCATCGTTGCCACGGTGCCGCCCTCCCGGATCACCCCGGGACGGTTACGAGGCGCCGGGGCTCGCCCACTGGTACGCAACTGCGGGCCGGGTTGCTCATTCGGTTCCGGTTACGGATGGCCGGCGGGCCGGCGGCGGTCCGGGGACGGGCCCGACAGCGGTCCGGGAACGGGCCCGGCGGGGCGTCCGCGGGCGGGCCGACCGGACGGTACGACTCCGCACGGGCCGACATTGACGAATCATGCAGAGGGCTGCATACTTATACCCATCAGCGTTTGCACCGTAAGGAGAAACCCGTGACCGAGCGCGTCGTACTCGCCTACTCGGGCGGCCTGGACACCTCCGTCGCCATCGGCTGGATCGCCGAGGAGACGGGCGCCGAGGTCATCGCCGTTGCCGTGGACGTCGGCCAGGGCGGCGAGGACCTGGACGTCATCCGTAAGCGCGCGCTCGCCTGCGGTGCCGTGGAGGCCGAGGTCGCCGACGCCAAGGACGAGTTCGCCGACGAGTACTGCCTCCCGGCGATCAAGGCCAACGCCCTGTACATGGACCGCTACCCGCTGGTCTCGGCCCTCTCCCGGCCGACCATCGTCAAGCACCTCGTCGCCGCCGCGCACAAGCACAACGCCTCGATCGTGGCGCACGGCTGCACCGGCAAGGGCAACGACCAGGTGCGGTTCGAGGCCGGCATCTCCTCCCTCGCGCCCGACCTGAAGTGCATCGCCCCGGTCCGGGACTACGCGATGACCCGGGACAAGGCCATCGCCTTCTGCGAGCAGAAGAACCTCCCGATCGCCACCACCAAGAAGTCCCCGTACTCCATCGACCAGAACGTCTTCGGGCGCGCCGTCGAGACGGGCTTCCTGGAGGACATCTGGAACGCGCCGATCGAGGACGTCTACGAGTACACCCAGAACCCGGCCACGCCCCGCGAGGCCGACGAGGTGATCATCACCTTCCAGGCGGGCGTCCCCGTCGCCATCGACGGCAAGCCGGTCACCGTCCTCCAGGCGATCCAGCAGCTCAACGAGCGGGCGGGCGCCCAGGGCATCGGCCGGATCGACATGGTCGAGGACCGCCTCGTGGGCATCAAGTCCCGGGAGATCTACGAGGCCCCGGGCGCGATCGCGCTGATCACCGCCCACCAGGAGCTGGAGAACGTCACCGTCGAGCGCGAGCTGGCCCGCTACAAGCGGCAGGTCGAGCAGCGGTGGAGCGAGCTCGTCTACGACGGCCTGTGGTTCTCGCCGCTGAAGCGCGCGCTGGACGGGTTCATCGCCGAGGCCAACGCCCACGTGTCGGGCGAGATCCGGATGACCCTGCACGGCGGCCGGGCCGTCGTCACCGGCCGGCGCTCCGAGGAGTCGCTGTACGACTTCAACCTGGCCACCTACGACTCGGGCGACACCTTCGACCAGTCCAAGGCGCAGGGCTTCATCGACATCTTCGGCCTCTCGTCGAAGATCGCCGCCAAGCGCGACCTGGCCTGACGGGGACCGACGCCGCCCCGCGGTAACGTCCGTACCACCGCCCGCCTCCCCGCCCCCGGTGGGGAGGCGGGCGTCTATCCCAGCCACGAGGAGCAGAGAGTTGAGCAACGGCGCGCAGTCGCAGGAGTCGCAGGAGAAGGCGTCCGGTGACGTCCGGCTCTGGGGCGGCCGGTTCGCCGACGGACCCGCCGAGGCCCTGGCCAAGCTGTCGGCGTCCGTCCACTTCGACTGGCGGCTCGCCCCGTACGACATCGCCGGCTCGCGGGCGCACGCCCGGGTGCTGCACAAGGCCGGGCTGCTCACCGCCGACGAGCTGGAGCGCATGCTCGCCGGTCTCGACCGGCTGGAGGCCGATGTCGCCGACGGCTCGTTCACCGGAACCATCGCCGACGAGGACGTGCACACCGCCCTGGAGCGCGGCCTGCTGGAGCGGCTCGGCCCCGACCTCGGCGGCAAGCTCCGCGCCGGCCGCTCCCGCAACGACCAGGTCGCGACCCTCTTCCGGATGTACCTCCGCGACCACGCCCGGATCATCGGCGGCCTGATCGCCGACCTCCAGGGGGCGCTGATCGGCCTGGCCGAGGCCCACCCGGACGTCGCCATGCCCGGCCGCACCCACCTCCAGCACGCCCAGCCGGTGCTCTTCGCCCACCATGTCCTCGCGCACGTCCAGGCGCTGGGCCGGGACGCCGAACGGCTGCGGCAGTGGGACGAGCGCACCGCGGTGTCGCCCTACGGATCGGGCGCGCTCGCCGGGTCCTCGCTCGGTCTCGACCCGGAGGCCGTCGCCGCCGACCTGGGCTTCGAGCGCGGCTCCGCCGGCAACTCCATCGACGGCACCGCGTCCCGGGACTTCGTCGCCGAGTTCGCCTTCATCACCGCCATGATCGGCATCGATCTCTCGAAGATCGCCGAGGAGATCATCATCTGGAACACGAAGGAGTTCTCCTTCGTCACCCTCCACGACGCCTTCTCCACCGGGTCGTCGATCATGCCGCAGAAGAAGAACCCGGACATCGCGGAGCTGGCGCGCGGCAAGTCCGGCCGCCTGATCGGCAATCTCACCGGTCTGCTGGCCACCCTCAAGGCGCTGCCGCTCGCGTACAACCGCGACCTCCAGGAGGACAAGGAGCCGGTCTTCGACTCCTGCGACACCCTCGAGGTGCTGCTCCCCGCGTTCACCGGGATGATGGCCACGCTCACCGTCAACCGGGAGCGCATGGAGGAACTGGCGCCCGCGGGCTTCTCCCTCGCCACGGACATCGCCGAGTGGCTGGTCAGGCAGGGCGTGCCGTTCCGGGTGGCGCACGAGGTCGCGGGCGAGTGCGTCAAGGAGTGCGAGGCGCACGGCATCGAGCTCGACCAGCTGACGGACGAGCAGTTCGCCAGGATCTCCCCGCACCTGACGCCCGAGGTCCGCACGGTGCTCAACGTGCCGGGCGCGCTCGCCGCGCGCAGCGGCCGCGGCGGCACCGCGCCGTCGGCGGTGGCCGCGCAACTCGCCGAGGTCAAGGCCGATCTGACCCGGCAGCAGGAGTGGGCCGCGGCCAAGGGCTGACCGGCCGCGCCACGCGGCCGGCGACGGCGCAGGGCCCCGTTCCGAGCGGTACGACCGCCCGGAGCGGGGCCCGTTCCGTCCGCCGGCCCTGGACCGCACACCGTTCTGCGCGGCACCCTCCCGCGCCTTCCGCGGGACCGGCTCCTCGTGTTCCCGCCTGTCCGTTCTCTTCTGTTCCTGTTCTGTTACGCACGGTCCGCACGGCACGTCCGGGCCTGCCCCGGAGGGCTCCGCTCCGGCCGGGGCGCCATGGGCCCGCGTACCCCCACGGACCGTTGCTCCACGTGGAATCACCTGGTCAGAGGCCTGCGACGCCCGGACCGCCCGCCTCCGTCCGGGCTGCCCCACGCCTCCGGGCGGACCTCAGCCGGCGCTGCCCGCGAACCACCCATTCCGGGCATGTCCCCGCCCGGTCACCCGTACGCACAGCCCCCCGAGCTCGCGCCCCGCGGAATTGAGGGGCTCATTGTCAGTGCCTCCCCTTAGAGTGAATACCAGTTGAGCACGGCAGCGCCACGGACGAATACCAACGCCCGTGCCCGGTGCGGACGGGGGAGAAGTGTGTCCGTCGCCGGAGCCGTCATGTATGGGGGGAGAGACAGCAATGAGGACGGGATACACGGTCACTGTTCAGGGAATTACCGAAGGGGGAGTCATGGAAAGGCTTTTCGGTCGTACGGCCGTTGCGCGGCTGCTGAGAGGCGGGCCGGCCGGGGGTGCGGCGGCGCGGGCACTGTTCCCGGCGGCCGCGGCGGCGGCCGATGACCACCACGCGTCCTTCGCCGCGCTCGCCGGGGCGTCGGTGCAGGCCATGGCTCTGCAGGGCGGTCGACTGCTCGCCGGGCCGGTGCTGAGGACGTGAGGTGCCGCAGGGCTGTCGGCTCACCGACGGAGCGGGCGGCCTTTCGCGACAAGCCACATGGCGAGGGGGAGAGGAAGCCTCCTGGAAGGCCCGGCGCCGAGGGCCTCCGGGGGGCTTCTCCATTTCTCCCCGAGGGGCCCGGACGTGGCGCGCGACGCCCCTGAGTGCGGCGCGAATCGAAAAGGACGGGAGGGCTTTTCCGGCGGTGGTGCACAGCGCTCCGATAAAGGTGCGCATGGTGCGATCCAATTCGGTGCGGCAATGGCGAACGCATCGCAATGACAACGGAAAGCCCTTTCTTCTGCCGGGCATCACCGCTCATCGACGGTGAGGTTCGGCGGCGGGCGCCGAACTCCCGGGCCGCGAGAGCCGAGTGGCCGTCCGCGCCGTGTCGCCCGCTCCGGCGGGACGCCCGGCGACCGTCCGTGGCGGACCGGCCGCCAGCGTCTCATGGGGCGAACGCCTACCACACGTGATTATTGCGACCGCTCCGGGGTGCAGTGTGACCATCCGGGACATCACGCACCCGGGGGCCCTCAGGCCCTCACGACTCGGTTCCCCGCTTCTGCCGCAGCCCCGCGGAACAGCCCGTCACCTGCGGGGGAGGGTGCCGCCATCGGCTACGGTGACGGGCGAACCCACCGTCGGACAGCACGTCAGGGAGCCGGAATGGCATTCGCCCGCCGTGCCGGAGGCGCGGGAGGCACCGCGCCGACGGCCCGTATCGGACTCGGCCTCGCCGCCGTGGGCCGGCCCGGCTACATCACCCTCGGGCGCGACCGCGACCTTCCGGCGGAGCGCACGGTCGACGCGCTGCGCGAGCACACCCACGCCCTGCTGGACGCCGCGTACGCCCGCGGCGTGCGCTACTACGACGCGGCGCGCTCCTACGGACGGTCCGAGGAATTCCTCGCCGACTGGCTGCGCCGCCGCCCCGACGTCCGGGACGTGGCGGTCGGCAGCAAGTGGGGCTACACCTACACCGCCGACTGGCGCACCGATGCCGAGGTGCACGAGGTCAAGGACCACAGCACGGCGGCGTTCGACCGCCAGTACGCCGAGACCCGCGCGGTTCTGGGGGACCGGCTCGACGTGTACCAGATCCACTCCGTCACTCCGGAGAGCCCGGCCCTGACCGACCGCGGACTCCACGAGCGCCTGGCCCGCCTGGCGGCGGAGGGCGTCACGATCGGCCTGTCCACCAGCGGGCCCGCCCAGGCCGACGCGATCCGCGCGGCCCTGGAGGTGACGGTGGACGGCGAACGGCTCTTCCGCAGCGTGCAGTCCACCTGGAACCTGCTGGAGAGCTCGGCCGGCCCGGCGCTCGCCGAGGCGTGGGACGCGGGCCTCCAGGTCATCGTCAAGGAGTCCATGGCCAACGGCCGGCTGGCCGCGCCCGAGGTGGCGCCGCCCGAGGTGACCCGCGTCGCCGAGCGGCGGGGGGTGGGGTGCGACACGGTGGCGCTGGCGGCGGTGCTGCACGAGCCGTGGGCCGGAACCGTCCTGTCCGGCGCGGCCACCCCCGGTCAGCTCGCCTCCAACCTCGCCGCCGCCGACCTCCGGCTGGACGACGGCGACATCGCCTCGCTCGCCGGGATCGCGGAAGAGCCCGCCGCGTACTGGCGGCATCGGTCCCGGTTGCCGTGGAGCTGATCCCTGTCCCCGGCCGCCTCGTCCACGAGGGCGCTCCGGCCGAATGCGCCGCCGCTCTGCTCGGTGTCCTCGGCCGGGGGCGGCGGCCCGCCGCGGCGACGCCTGGCACTCGGAGGGGTTCCGGGGCTCGACGGGGTTCCGGGGCTCGTGCCGGACGACAGGACTCAGGCAACCTGCGGACGCCTGCGCGCGTCATCACCTGAGGTTGTGCCCGGCCGTGAGGGCGCGGCCTCCCGCGCCGCCCCGGCGGCGCCCTCCGTCATGCGAACGTCACACACTGCTGCCTCGTCGGAGCCTTCTATGTATCGCGTGAGACAATGATGTCTCACTCGGGTTAGAGTCGTCTCATGTCAGTCGATCGTGAACGGGTGCTGCGGGACGCTGCCGCCCTCCTCAGCCGCAAGGCGACCGCCTCCATGGACGAGATCGCCAAGGCCGCCGGCATCAGCCGGGCCACCCTCCACCGGCACTTCGCCGGACGGGACGCCCTGGTGAAGGCGCTCGGCGGACTCGGTGTGCGGCAGGTGGAGGCCTGTGTGACGGCGGCCCGGATCGACGAGGGGGACCCGGTCGAGGCGGTGCGCCGGCTCGTCGCCGAGGCCGTCCCGGTCTCCGGCTTCCTGGCCTTTCTCTACAGCGAGAACCAGCTGTTCGAGCCCGAGCTCATGGACGAGGGCTGGAACCGGATCGACGAGCGGGTCGGCGCCCTCTTCCGGCGCGGGCAGGAGCAGGGCCTGTTCCGTATCGACCTGACCCCCGCCTGGCTGACCGAGGCGCTCTACGCCCTGATCGCCGCCTCGGCCTGGACCGTCCAGGAGGGCAGAGTGGCGTCCAAGGACGCCGGTTACCTGGTCGCCGAGCTGCTGCTCGGCGGAATGATTCGGAGAGTGGAGCAGTGAGCAGCGAGACCGCCGAGCGTCTGTCGGCCTCGGGTACGACCGGCCGGAAGCGAGGGGGAAGTGCGATACCGGGCGGAGCGCCCGGACGCTGGATCGCGCTCGCCGTCCTGGTGCTTGCCGTGCTGCTGGTGGCGGTCGACGCGACCGTCCTGGGTCTGGCCACGCCATTCCTCAGTGAGGATCTCCGCCCGTCCGGCACCCAGTTGCTGTGGATCGGGGACGTCTACTCCTTCGTCATCGCCGGACTCCTGGTCTCCATGGGCAGCCTCGGCGACCGGGTCGGGCGCAAGAAGCTGCTGCTGATCGGTGCGGTGGCGTTCGGCGGGCTCTCGGCGCTGGCCGCGTACGCCACCTCGCCCGAGATGATGATCGTGGCCCGGGGCCTCATGGGTGTCGCCGGTGCGACGCTGATGCCGGCGACCCTGGCGCTGATCCGCAACCTCTTCCCGGACCCCCGGGAGCGCAGTCTCGCCGTCGGCATCTGGGGTGCCATGGCGTCCGCGGGCGCGGCCGTCGGGCCGGTGGTCGGCGGATTCCTGCTGGAGCACTTCTGGTGGGGTTCGGTCTTCCTGATCAACCTTCCGGTGATGGCCGTCCTGGTGCTGGTCGGGGCCAAGCTGCTGCCCGAGTCGCGGAACCCCGACCCCGGCCCCTGGGACCTGCTCAGTGTCGCGCTGTCCCTCGTCGGCATGGTCGGCGTCGTGTACTGCGTCAAGGAGCTGGCGGCCCACGGGCTCCGCTGGGACGGCGTGGCCGCGGGGCTTGTCGGAGTCCTGGCCCTGGCGGTGTTCGCCCGGCGCCAGCTCACCCTCCGGGCGCCGCTGCTGGACATGCGGCTCTTCCGGAACCGGGGCTTCTCCGGCGCGGTGCTGGCGGACCTGCTCACCGTTCTGGGCCTCTCCGGTCTGGTCTTCTTCCTCTCGCAGTTCTTCCAGCTCGTGCAGATGCGGGGGCCGTTGGAGGCCGGGCTCGCCGAACTGCCCGCCGCGGTGGGTGCGGTGTCCGCGGGACTCGTCGCCGGAACCTTCGCCCGGCGCTTCTCGGTGCGGATGGTCGTCGCGGGCGGGCTGGCCGCGGTGGGCCTCGCGCTCGCCGTGCTGACCCTGCTGGACGTGCGGGCGGGCTACCCGATGCTCGGTGCGGCGCTGCTGGTGGTGGGCATCGGTGCGGGCTTCTCCTTCACCGTCACCGCGGACGTGATCCTCTCCAGCGTCCCCAAGGAGCAGGCGGGCGCGGCGTCGGCCGTCTCCGAGACGGCGTACGAGCTCGGCGCGGCCCTGGGGATCGCGCTCCTCGGCTCGGTGGTCACCGGCGTCTACCGCGGCTTCACCGCCCCGGCGGGCGTGCCGGAGACCGTGTCGGCCACGGCCCACGAGTCGCTGGGCGGCGCCGTGGAGGTGGCCGCGGGGCTGCCGGGCGGAGTGCGGAGTGCGCTGCTGTCGTCGGCGCAGGAGGCCTTCGTCGACGGGCTGCGGATCGCCGCCGGCCTCGGCGCCGTCGTGCTCCTGGCGACCGCCGCGGCGGCCTGGTTCCTGCTGCGGGGCCAGAAGCTCGAGGACGGCGAGCGGGATGAGCCCGAGGGCGACGGCCGCGAGCCGGAAGCGGCCCCGGCCGCCGGAGCGGAGGTCTGACGGCCTGGCTCGCTGCGCAGTGATGCGGGAAGCAGGAGCCAGGAGGTAGGGGCCAGGGGGCAGGAAGCAGGAGTCGGAAGACGCGAGTGTGGCCCCGGCCGCTCCTTCGAGGCATCGAGGGAGCGGCCGGGGCCGTTTCCGCTCGGGCAACGGCGCTTGAACCGAGCGGAGCCCAGGGGCCCCGTCGCGGAGCCGACACCGCACTCTATCGGTGTTGAACGATTCCTCAATGTCTCCGTGCTGGAAGTCGTGGCGGTGGCCGTGCCTGGGGCGGGGCGGTGACGCCGAGGGCGCGACGGCGGTGAAGATCGGCCCGGACGCCGCCCCGGCCTGTCGCAGGCCCGTCACCCGGCCGAGGCGCCTCGTCGGCTTCCGCTTCCGTGCCCGCAACGTCCCAGGTCGGAGGCCCTGCCGGCCATCGCGCGGGCCGCGTCGGCCCCGGAGCGGTCGCTCCCCGTTCCGGCGCGTCGCGGCGGCCGTGACACAACCGATGCTGAGGAAATCCTTCCCGAACTCTTGAGGGATCGTTCAACGATACCTACGTTGTCTCTCATGCCAGGATGCATGTCGACGGCCCGCCGTCGGTGTCCCGCGTCGGCGGGGCCACGGCGTCCGCTCCGTCCGTTCGCCGGCGCGGCGCGGCATCCGTCCTGGACTGCCGTCCTTCCCCAGTGAGGTGCCCTGTGACAGCCACACCCACCAGCTCCCCGCCCGTCGCCGACGAGGTGACCGGCCGCCTCGGGTGGTACCGGTCCTTCACGCCCCAGGGCCGACGCGCCTTCAAGGGGGCCTTCGGCGGATTCGCCCTGGACTCCTACGACTTCCAGGTGCTGCCGCTGAGCATGGTCGCCATCGCGGCCTACTTCGGCCTCACGCAGGCGCAGACGGGGCTGCTGACCACGGTCACCCTGCTGGTGTCCGCGTTCGGCGGCATCCTCGCGGGGGTCCTGATCGACCGGGTCGGCCGGGTCCGGACGCTGATGATCACGGTGGGCACCTACGCGGTCTTCACCGTGCTGTGCGGCTTCGCGGTCAACTACCCGATGCTGCTGGTCTGCCGGGCCTTCCAGGGGCTCGGCTTCGGCGGTGAATGGGCGGCCGGCGCGGTCCTGGTGGCCGAGTACGCCCGAGCGCGCTACCGGGGCAGGGTGCTGGCCTTCATCCAGAGCTCCTGGGCGGTCGGCTGGGGCCTCGCCGTCATCGTGTCGACGGTGGTGATGGACACCGTCGCGCCCGATCTCGCCTGGCGGGTCATGTTCTTCACCGGTGCGCTGCCGGCCCTGCTGCTGCTCTACCTGCGCCGCAACGTCAAGGACGCCCCCGCGGTGGCCGAGCGCCTGGCCAAGGAGGAGACCCGCCTCCCGCTGTCGGCGATCTTCCAGGGCGACCTGGCCCGCAAGACGTTCTTCGCGTCGCTCCTCGCCACCGGTGTCCAGGGCGGGTACTACACCATCGCCACCTGGCTGCCGACCTACCTCAAGGCCGAGCGGGGTCTCACGGTCGTCGGCACCGGCAGCTATCTCTTCCTGCTCATCACCGGCGCGTTCTGCGGCTATCTGACCGGCGGGTACGTCACCGACTTCCTGGGCCGCAAGAAGTCCTTCGCGCTCTTCGCGGTCCTCAGCGCGGGTCTGCTGATGGCCTACATCAACATCCCCGCGGGCTCCAACACCCTGCTGCTGTTCCTCGGGTTCCCGCTCGGCTTCTGCTCGTCGGCCATCTTCTCCGGCTTCGGCTCCTTCCTCGCCGAGCTGTACCCCGGCACGGTCCGCGGCACCGGGCAGAGCTTCACGTACAACGTGGGCCGCGCGGTCGGCGCGTTCTTCCCCACGGCCGTCGGATTCTCCGCGGGCAGCGCGGGGGTGGGCAGCGCCCTGATCTACGGGGCGATCGGCTATGTGATCGCGCTGGTGGCCCTGCTGGGCCTGCCCGAGACCCGGGGCCAGGAACTCGAAGCGTAGGAGCCGGAGCAGCCGCTCGGACTCCTCATCAAGGCGCCTCCCTCGCCGCCACGTCGCAGGCCTTCCGTCCACGGAAGGCCTGCGACGGCGTGTGGCGGGGACGGCGTGTGGCGGGGACGGCGTGTGGCGGGGACGGCGTGTGGCGGGGACGGCGTGTGGCGGGGACGGCGTGTGGCGGGGACGGCGTGTGGCGTGTGACATGGCGCGGCACGCGAGAGCGTGTGTTGAAATCCCCTGCTGAGCTGCGGAGTCGGCGCTGCACCGGAGAAAGCCATCGGCCGGAGAAAGCCATCGTCCGGAGAAGACCATGGGCCGGAGAAACCATCGGCCCGGTGGGCCGCGGTCTCACCCGCGGCCCACCGGGCCTCACCTCCGTTGCGTCGTCGGGGTCCCCTCGGTCCAGTCCCCTCAGCCCCGCCCCGCCGCAGCGGGCGCCGGGCGGGCCGCGGCCGACGGCCGGCGCCGTGACGCCGTCACAAAGCGCACGGGCAGCCCCGGTACGGCCTGCGCGGCGGCGGCGAGATGCGCCTCGGGTACCACCCCGATGACCGGATAGCCGCCGGTCGTCGGGCAATCGGCCAGAAAGACCACGGGCTTGCCGTCGGGCGGCACCTGGACCGCGCCCAGCACCATGCCCTCGCTGGGGAGTTCGCCGGTCCGCGCCCGTTCCAGCGCGGGCCCCTCGGTGCGCAGCCCGATCCGGTTGCTGCGCGAGGAGACGGTGAAGCGCGCCGAGGTGAAGGTGTGCCACGCGGCCGGGGTGAACCAGTCGTCGCGCGGCCCCGGCAGGACCGGCAGCACCAGTTCCCGCGGCGGCGCCTGCCACAGGGCGATGTCGGCGGGGGCGGGATGCCCGAACGTCCCGCCCAGGGGCAGGGTGTCCCCGTCCGCGAGCGGCGGCGGGCCGACACCGGAGAGCAGATCGGTGGACCTGCTGCCCAGCACCGGTTCCACCGCGATGCCGCCGCTGACCGCCACATAGCTGCGCAGCCCCGCCGACGCGGCGCCGACCTCCAGCACCGCTCCGGCGGGCAGCCGCACCGGAGCCGCCCAGGGCACCGGCCGGCCGTCGACCCGTACCGGCGCCGGAGCCCCGGTCACGGCGGCCATGACGGGACGGGTGGCGCGCAGGGCGACCCCGGTCATGGTCGTCTCCAGGGTCGCCGCCCCGGGGGCGTTGCCCACCAGCCGGTTGGCGAGCCGGTGCGCGGGCTGGTCCAGGGCGCCGGACCGCGGGACGCCGAGGGCCGCGTGGCCGAAGCGCCCCAGGTCCTGGACGGTGGTGAGGGCACCCGCCCGGAGAATGTCGAGCCCGGCCCCCGTCATGACCGCCCCGCAGTCCGCGCGGGCTGCCGCACGGCCCCGGATTCCGCACCCGGCCGGGCCGGGCCCTCCGGGACGAACCGCACCCGGGTACCGGGAGCCAGCAGCGCCGCCGGGTCACGGTTCACGTCCCACAGCCGGAGCCCGGTGGTGCCGATCAACTGCCAGCCGCCGGGGGAGGAGCTGGGATAGACGCTGGTGTACGGCCCGGCGAGGGCCACGGACCCGGCGGGGACGGAGGTGCGCGGGGTGTCCCGGCGGGGCACGTGGTACTCCTCGGGAAGCCCGGTCATATAGCCGAATCCCGGGGCGAACCCGCAGAAGGCGACCCGGTGTTCATGGCTCGCGTGCAGCTCCGGCACCTCCTCGGGCGCCACCCCCCACAGCGCGGCGACGGTGGCGAGGTCCGCGCCGTCGTAGCGCACGGGGATCTCCACCAGCGGGCCCTCGTCCAGGGTCAGCGGCGGTACGCGCCACCGCGGGAGCTCGGCCGCGAGCCCCTCCGGGGCGTCGACGCCCCGGAGCAGCACCGTCTGCGCGGCGGGCACGATCTCCCGGACGCCGGTCAGCTCTCCCGCCGCGCCGCGCCGCCGGAGCTCCGCGTACAGCGCCTGCGCCTGCTCGGCACCGTCGAGGTCGACCAGCAGCGCGTCCTCCCCGACCGGGATCACCCTCATACGAAGGCCTCCACCCTGACCCCGGCCTCCTCCAGTGCCTGCCGGACCCGGCGGGCGAGGGCGACGGCTCCGGGGGTGTCCCCGTGCACGCACAGGGACCGGGCCCGGACCGCGACATCGGTCCCGTCGAGGGCGCTCGTCCTCCCGTCGAGGGCCAGGGAGAGCGCCGTGGCGGTGATCCGGTCCGGATCGGTGACGACGGCTCCCGGCTGCCGCCGGGGTACCAGGGTGCCCTCGGCGGTGTAGGCCCGGTCGACGAACGCCTCGGCGAAGGTCCGCAGGCCCGCCGCCTCCGCGGCGGCGTGCAGGGCGGAGCCGGGCAGGCCCAGCACCGGCAGCGCCGGATCGGCGTGCCGCATCCCCGCGACGACGGCGGCCGCCTGCTCCCGGTCGGTGACGACCCGGTTGTACAGCGCGCCGTGCGGCTTGACGTAGGCGACGTCCGCACCGGCGGCCCGGGCGAACACCTGGAGGGCGCCGATCTGGTAGGTGATCTCGTCGGCGAGCTCGTCCGGCGGCACGTCCATCGCCCGCCGTCCGAACCCGGCCAGATCCCGGTAGGAGACCTGGGCCCCGATGCGTACGCCGCGCTCCGCGGCGAGATCGCAGACCCGCCGGATGGTGCTGGGATCGCCCGCGTGGAATCCGGTGGCGACATTGGCGCTGCTGACGATCGACAGCAGGGCCGCGTCGTCGGTGAGGGTCCACCGTCCGAAGTTCTCACCCAGGTCGGCGTTGAGGTCGACGACTGTGCCTGACATCGCTTTTCGTTCTCCCGAGGGTCTCGGACCGGTCCTCACGACCGGTCACGCTATGCGGTAGTCCGTGTCCCGTGCGTCGGTGATGAACATGTACCCGGGTGCGTGGGTGATGGCGAACGGCGGGCGGGACGCCATCAGTACGGCCTGCGGGGTGACTCCGCAGCCCCAGAAGACCGGGACGTCGCCCGGGGCGGGGGAGACCGGATCGCCGAAGTGCGGCCGGTCCAGGGCGTCGATGCCCAGGGCCGCCGGGTCGCCGGTGTGCACCGGGGCGCCGTGCACCCCGGGCATCAGCGCGGTCGCGCGGACCGCGGTGTCCACCAGATCCGCGGGCACCGGCCGCATGCTGACCACCATCGGCCCGCGCAGCCGCCCCGCCGGACGGCACTCCACCGTGGTCCGGAACATCGGGACGCTCCGCCCCTGTTCCCCATGGCGCAGCGGCACCCCCGCCTCGGCCAGCGCCGATTCGAAGGTGAAGCTGCACCCGATGAGGAAGGTGACCAGCTCCGGACGCCACCGGTCCACGACCCGGTCCGGCTCGTCGACGAGTTCGCCGTGCTCCCAGACCCGATAGCGCGGCAGATCGGTGCGCAGGTCGGCCCCGGGCGCGAGCGGCGTGGAGTGGCCCCCCGGGTCCGTGACGTCGAGGACCGGACAGGCGGTGGGGTTGCGCTGGCAGAACAGCAGGAACTCGTACGCCCAGTCCTGGGGCAGGGAGACCAGGTTGACCTGCGTGTACCCGGCCGACCAGCCCGTGGTGGGCGCGGCCGTGCCGTCCCGGAAGAGGGCGCGGGCCCGTTCCGGCGTGAGTGCTCCGGGGGCGGCGGTAGCGGTCATCACGTTCCTCTCCTGTCGGAAGGACACGGCCTCGCGGACGGACACGGCCGCTGCCCGGGGGTGCCGCCGTCGGTCCCGTGCCGCCTCGGTCCGCGGTGCGGTCCGGAGGCGGGCCGGGCCCGGTACCGGTCCGCCGGGCTGTACGGCCGGCAGGTCACCGGCCCGGTGGCCGGGCGCGAGGTGGGGATGCCGCCGGGGTCGGCAGCCGCATCTCATGCTAGTTATCGTTGAACGATCCGACAAGAAGTCTGTTGCCTTGTTCTCACTCGGGCCACCTAGAATGCGCAGCGGAGCGGTGTGGACCGCACCGGTGACGATTGGGCCCTCTCCGAGAGGAACAGACCGTGGGAACCGAGGTCGATCCGGCGGCGCTCGCCGGTGACCGTGCCCTGCTGGGCCGCACCAGCACCGCCGAACGCGTGGCGGACATCCTGCGGACGCGGATCGCCGAAGGTTTTCTGCCACCGGGCAGCAAGCTCTCCGAGGAGGCCATCGGCGGAGCCCTCGGCATCTCCCGGAACACCCTCCGCGAGGCGTTCCGGCTGCTCACCCACGAGCGGCTGCTCACCCACGAACTCAACCGGGGTGTCTTCGTCCGGATCCCGGCGGTCAAGGAAGTCGTCGACATCTTCCGGGTGCGCACGCTCGTGGAGTGCGCGGTGATCCGGAATCTGGGCGCCCCGCCGTACCAGCTCAAGGCGGCCGAGGCCGCCGTCGCCGAGGGGGAGCGGGCCGCCGAGGCCGGTTCCTGGCTCGACCTGGGCACCGCCAACATCCACTTCCACCGCGACCTGGTGGCCCTCGCCAACAGCCCGCGCACCGACGAGCTGATGCAGGGCATCCTGGCCGAACTGCGCCTGGTCTTCCACATGATGGACAACAAGCGCAGCTTCCACGAGCCGTACCTGGCACGCAACCGGCAGATCCTCGGCGCCCTCCGCACCGGCAACCCGGTCAAGGCGGAGCAGCTGCTGGCCGCGTATCTGCAGGACGCGGAGACCCAGATCGTGCAGCACTACGCGCAGCGCATCGCCGGCACCCGCAAGGGCGCCGAGGAGTAGGGGAGCGGCCGACCCGCCGCAGAGCCGGGCCGGCGGCCCGCGATGTGGCCGGGCGGCGAGGTGTGGGCCCGGTCCGGTGCACGACGCGGCCCGGTGCACGACGCGGCGACGCGGGCCCGTATACGACGAGGCCCCCGCCTCGGGCGGGGGCCTCTCAGGTGTCCGCGGTGCCGCGGCCGGGACCGCGGCGCGGAGTCCGGGCGGGCCCTGACGGGCCGTCGGCGCTCCGGCCGCCGCGCGCGGAAGCTACGAGCTACGAAGCTACGCGGCCTTCGCCTTGGTGGCGTAGATGTCCACGTACTCCTGGCCCGACAGTCGCATGACCTCGCTCATCACCTCGTCGGTCACCGCCCGCAGCACATAGCGGTCGCGGTCCATGCCGTCGTAGCGGGCGAAGTCCAGCGGCTCGCCGAAACGGACGGTCACCGGGCTGATCCGGGGCAGGCCCTTGCCGCCGGGCTGCACCTTGTCCATGCCGATCATCGCGAACGGGACCACCGGGGCACCGGTCATCAGCGCCAGCCGGGAGACGCCCGTCCGGCCGCGGTAGAGGCGGCCGTCGGGGGAGCGGGTGCCCTCCGGGTAGATACCGAAGACCTTGCCCTCCTCCAGCACCCGGCGGCCGGTCATCAGCGCCGCGACACCGCCGCGCCCGCCGTCCCGGTCGACCGGGATCATGCCGGAGGTGGTGAAGAACCACGCCATCAGCCGGCCCTTGACGCCCTTGCCCTTGACGTACTCGTCCTTGCCGATGAAGAAGACCTGCCGCTTCACGGTGAGGGCCAGGAACATGGAGTCGATGAAGGTGACGTGGTTGCCGGCCAGGATCACCGGACCCGACTCCGGGATGTGCTCCATGCCCTCGACCTTCGGGCGGAACAGGACGCGCATGAGCAATCCGAGAAACGCCTTGAGCATGATGCGGGACAACGGGCCCTCCGGTCGTGGTGGTCGGCTGGTGCACCCAGGGGGAACCAGTCCACCGTACGAGTGCGCAGGTGAGGACGATACTCGCGGGTCAACCACGATCGCACGTCGGGTTCACCCGACTGATACGTGGTGTTGATGTCTGTTACTCCCGCGTTCTGCGGGGTGTCTCCCCTGCGAAGTGCGGTGCCGCATACGATCATCCGAAGTTTTTCCGAATGGACTTGATCGCAGCCGATCACATCGAGGAGTGCTCATGCAGCAGGAGATGCAGCCGGGGCGGCGCGCCCTCCTGGGGGTCGCGGCCCTCGGCGCGGGAGCGGCCGTTCTCGGCGGGGCCGGGACCGCCGCGGCCGACGGACGGGCGGCGGACCGCGGCGTCCGCGGTCTCCCGGTGCCCACGGTCATCGGCCACCGGGGCGCCAGCGGTTACCGACCGGAGCACACCCTCGGCTCGTACCAGCTCGCGCTGGACATGGGGGCGGACATCATCGAGCAGGACCTGGTGCCCACCAAGGACGGGCACCTCGTCTGCCGGCACGAGAACGACATCACCGCCACCACGGATGTCGCCGACCACCCCGAGTTCGCCTCACGCAAGGCGACCAAGAAGGTCGACGGCAAGAGCCTGACCGGGTGGTTCACCGAGGACTTCACCCTCGCCGAGCTGAAGACCCTGCGCGCCAAGGAGCGCATCCCCAAGACGCGACAGCACAACACCCTCTACGACGGCCGCTGGGCCGTGCCGACCTTCCAGGAGGTCCTCCGCTGGGCCGACGAGCAGGGCCGGCGCCGCGGCCGGCCGGTGTGGCTCTATGTCGAGACCAAGCACCCCACCTACTTCCGGAAGCTGGGCCTCGGTCTGGAGGAGCGCCTGGTCAAGCTGCTCCGGGCGCACGGCCGGCACCGCAAGGACTCGCCGACCTTCCTGCAGTCCTTCGAGCCGAGCAGCATCCAGCGGCTGCGCAAGATGGTGTCCACCCCGAGCATCGTGCTGCTGGACGCCGCGGACACCCGGCCGTACGACTTCGTCGAGGCGGGCGACCCCCGCACCGTCGCCGACCTGGTCAAGCCCGAGGGCCTGAAGTGGATGGCCGGCTTCACCGACGGCATCGGACCCTGGCTGAACCTGATCATTCCTCAGGACGCCAAGGGCAACCTCGGCAAGGAGACGACGCTGGTCAAGGACGCGCACGCGGCCGGGCTGCTGCTGCACCCGTACACCATGCGCAACGAGAACAGCTTCCTGCCCGCCGACTTCCGGCGCGGCACGGATCCCAACGCCTACGGTGACGCCTTCGGGGCGTTCAAGCGGTACTTCGAGACCGGCATCGACGGCATCTTCTCCGACAACTGCGACACGGCGCTGCTCGCCCGGGACGCCTTCCTCGGCAAGAGCTGACCCGAGGGGCACGCACCGCCACCGGGCCCCCGCGGACCGCACGGTCCCGGGGCGCCCGGTGGCGGTGCGCCGTCCTCCGGCCTCTCCCGGAACGGCTGCCCTCGCCGGAACGCGACCGTCCGCCGGAAGCCCCGCGTGCTACCCCGGACTGACACGGACGGGTGAGCCGGTCCGCGCGGTGAAACCGGCGCACACGCCCCGGATGTCCCGCCCGGTATGACATCCAGCGATCTGCTCACCGCCCTGCGCCCGCTGCTCGCCGCCGAGGCCGCGGCCGAGGCGTACGGCACCGGAGTCGAGCCGGCGGATCTCGAACAGAGCGTCTGGCTGCGGCTGCTGGAGCGCAGCCGGCAGGCCGGGCCGCCGGCCTCTCCGGCCGCCTGGCTGCGGGCCGCCGTGCGCACCGAGGGACGGCTCGCCCGGCGACGGGCGCTGCACGAGGTGCCGTACGGGGCGGCCGCTCCCGCCGGACACCGGGCTGCCGGCACCGGCGGGCCCGCCGTGGACCGGGCGCCGGACCCGTCCCCCGGGGTCGAGGACCGGGTGCTGGTGGCCGAGACGTGCCGGGCGGTGCGTACGGCCGTGGCCCGGCTCCCCGGGCGCTGCCCGGGGCTGCTGACTGCGATGTTGTCGCCGAAAGACCCCACGTACCGCGAAGTCGCAGGCGAGTTGGGTATCTCACAAGGGAGTTTGGGGCCGACGCGTTCCCGATGCCTTGGATGTTTGCGCAGAATGCTCCTGGCGGAGGTTGCGGCTCCCGAACTTCGGGGAAAGGAGCGTTAGCCGACCGGCGCCACGGAGGCGGCGTGCACCCCACGGCGGCTCCACGGAAGGGCCCACGGCCCGGGCGCGGCCAACCACCCTCCTCGCGCCCGGACGGACCGACTAGGGGAGGCATGCGCACATGGGCATGAGCGTGACCATCTCTGCGGCGACCGAGCACGACGCCGAGCAGATTCTCAAGCTCCAGTACCTCTGCTACCAGAGCGAGGCGGCACTCTACGGCGACTACACCCTCGAACCCCTGACCCAGTCCCTGGACGCCCTGCGCGCCGAACTGGGCCGGGGCTGCGTGCTCGTGGCCCGGCTCGGCGAGGAGGTCGTCGGCTCGGTGCGCGGCACCGTCGACGGGGACGGCACGGCGGGCATCGCCCATCTGATCGTGCATCCGCGGATGCAGCGCCACGGTCTGGGCGGACGGCTGCTCCGGGCGATCGAGCAGCGGCTGTCCGGGGAGCCGGCGGCCAAGCGGTACCGGCTCCTCACCGGACACCGCAGCGAGGGGAATCTGCGGCTCTACCGCCGCTGCGGCTACGAGCCCGTCTCCACCGAGCAGATCTCCCGGAAGCTGAGCATGGTCACCCTGGAGAAGACGGTCACCCCGGAGAAGACGGTCACCCCGGAGAGGGACGGGGTGCCGGACCTCGTGGCCGGCGCCTGAGCGTTCCTCCGGGCACGGGCCCGTCGGGCGGTCACGCCCGGCGGGCCCGGCGCAGCCAGAGCAGTCCGGTCACCGGCAGCACCAGCGGCAGGAAGAGATAGCCCATGCCGTAGTCGGACCAGACGGTGGCGTCCGGGAAGGCGGACGGCTCGGCCAGGGTCCAGGTGCCCACGGTGAGGACGCCGGCCAGTTCGGCGGCACAGCACACCATCGCCAGCCGGCGGGCCCGTTCGCCGCCCCGGACCAGCGAGACCAGGATGAACGCGTAGACCAGCGCGGCGACGGCCGAGAGCACGTATGCCAGCGGCGCCTCGTCGAACTTCATGAGCATCTGGACCACGGAACGGGACGTGGCGCCCACCGTGAAGACCCCGTAGAGCAGCACCAGCAGCCGGCCGGGTCCCTCACCGAGGCGTCCGGCGCGGGCCCCGGTGGCCGGCTCCGGCGTGCTGTCCGCCGGGCGGCGGGGACCGACGACGGACTCCCGCGCGGTCGCGGACTCCGGCGCCGCGGCGGGCTCCCGGGAGGCGGCGGACTCGCGTGCGGCGGCGGACTCCGGCGCCGCGGCGGACTCGTGTGACGCGGCGGGCTCAGGCACCCGATCCTCCCCAGATGTCGAACAGCCGCACCTCGAGCACGGCCAGGACCAGGGCACCGGCCGACACCGTCGCCGACCCCCACCGGGTCCGTTCGGACAGCGAGAGGAATCCGGCCGCGGGCACGGCGGCGGCCGCGCCCAGCAGGTACGCGACGAACATGGCGGTGCCGTCGTGCGGCTTCTCCCCGCCCGCCAACCGGACGAGACCGACGGCGAGCTGGACGACGACGAGCAGCGTCACCACGGCCATGCCGATGAAGTGCCAGTCCTTGGTCGGCTGGTCACGGTGGAAGGCGAATCCGCACCACGCGGCGAGGGCGAGCGCGGTCGCACCGACCGCGATCGTCAGCGCGTCGATCACCGGTACCTCACCGTGGAGGTGCGCGGCCCCCGGGCGCGCGCGGTCAAGCGGTTGACAAGCATGGGACGACTCTAATGCGCCCGAAACGCCCGGCTGCGCGCGCCCCCGGAACCGGAACGTAGGCTCCCGCCTCATGAAGATCTCCGCTGACGCGCTGCTGTTCGACATGGACGGAACCCTGATCTCCTCGATGGAGTCGGTGCTGCGGTGCTGGACCCGCTGGGCACGGGAGCACGGCATATCCGCCGAGGAGTTCGCCCGGATTCCGCTGCACGGCCGTCCCGCGGCCGAGATCATCGCCGATCTGCTGCCCGCGGAGCGGATCCCCGGGGCCCTGGCCCGGATCGAGCAGCTGGAGGTCGAGGACGCGCGCGGCGGCGTCGTGATCCTGCCCGGCACCCGGGACCTGCTCTCCTCGCTGCCCGACGGCGGCTGGGCCGTCGTCACCTCCGCCACCCGCCGGCTCGCCGAGGCGCGGCTGGCCGAGGCCGGGATCCGTCCGCCGCTGCTCGTCGCCGCCGACGACATCACCCGCGGGAAGCCTGACCCGGAGCCGTTCCTGCTCGCCGCCGAGAAGCTGGGCGCCGCTCCGGAGCGCTGCGTCGTCTTCGAGGACGCTCCGGCCGGGCTGGCCGCGGGCCGCGCCGCCGGGATGCACACCGTGGCGCTGGCCACCACCCACGAGCCCGCGGAACTGCGCGCGGACACGCTCGTCACCGACCTCTCGGCGGTCTCCGCACGTCCCACGGACACCGGAATCGAGCTCTCTGCACGCCTCTGAGCTGCGGCTTTTCAAAGGGTGATCAAATGCGTCCGCTATGTGGACGCATTTGATCGGCCCGTATACGTGTCTGCTTTACTGGCCCGCATGACCACGACGAGCTGCCGCACCCCTGCGACCGAGGCGATGACGACGCCCGGTGCTCGTTGCCTGTGTCGAATGTGTGACCGCTGAGGGCCCCCGCCTGAGCCTCGCGCCCCGAAGCGAGACCGCTTCCCCCTGCCCGATCCGGCAGGAGAGAGCCCCGCTGCTCCGCACGCACTGACGCTGCGGACCGCGCCCTCCCGCGTCACGTTCCCTCCGGCCCGTCCGGACCACCCCCCGCACCGTGGCGCGCCCCGAGACGAATGCCCCCGTGCCCGGCGGCGATCCCGCCGCGCACTCGAAGCAATGGAAATCCCCTGTGATCACCACAACGGGCCTGACCAAGGTCTACCGCTCACGAGGCCGTGAGGTCACCGCCCTGGACGGCGTCGACCTGCACGTCCGCGAGGGCGAGGTGTACGGCGTCGTGGGCCAGAGCGGCGCCGGCAAGTCCACCCTCATCCGCTGTGTGAACCTGCTGGAGCGCCCCAGCTCCGGCACGGTCACCGTGGACGGCCAGGACCTCACCGCCCTCACCGGCCGCGGCCCCGGGATCCTCCCCGGCGGCAGCCGCGCGGGCGCCGCACTGCGCCAGGCGCGCAGCCACATCGGCATGGTCTTCCAGCACTTCAACCTGCTGTCCTCACGCACCGTGCAGGACAACGTGGAACTGCCGCTGGAGATCCTCGGGGTCTCCGGGCGGGAGCGGTCGCGCAAGGCCCTGGAACTGCTCGACCTGGTCGGCCTCGCCGAGAAGGCCAAGGCCTACCCGGCGCAGCTCTCCGGCGGCCAGAAGCAGCGCGTCGGCATCGCCCGCGCACTGGCCGGCGACCCGAAGGTGCTGCTCTCCGACGAGGCCACCTCGGCGCTCGACCCCGAGACCACCCGCTCGATCCTGCAGCTCCTGCGCGACCTCAACCGGCAGCTCGGCCTCACCGTGCTGCTCATCACGCACGAGATGGACGTGATCAAGTCGGTCTGCGACTCCGCCGCGCTGATGAAGGGCGGCCGGATCGTGGAGTCGGGCACCGTCTCCGACATCCTCGCCACCCCCGGCTCCGAGCTGGCGGACGAGCTGTTCCCCGTCGGCGGTGAGGCCTCCGGCCCGGACCGTACGGTCGTCGACCTCACCTTCCACGGCGAGGCCGCCACCCAGCCGGTGATCTCCCAGCTCTCGCGCACCTACAACATCGACATCTCCATCCTCGGCGCCGCCATGGACACCGTCGGCGGCCGGCAGGTGGGCCGGATGCGCATCGAACTGCCCGGACGCTTCGAGGAGAACGTCGTCCCGATCGGCTTCCTGCGCGAACACGGACTGCAAGTGGACGTCGCCGGCCCCGAGGCCGCCGTCGAGCTCGCCAAGGAGGGCGCCAAGTGACCTGGTCGGAGATGCAGCCCCTGCTGTCGCAGGCCTGTTGGGACACCCTCTACATGGTCGGCTGGTCCACCCTGCTCGCGGTCGTCGGCGGACTGCCGCTCGGCGTACTGCTGGTCCTGACCGACCGCGGCGGACTGCTGCAGAACATCGTGGTGAACAAGGTCGTCGGCGTGGTCGTGAACATCGGCCGCTCGCTGCCGTTCATCATCCTCATGGTCGCGCTGATCCCCTTCACCCGCTCGATCGTCGGCACCACCATCGGCCCGGAGGCGGCGATCGTCTCCCTCGCCGTCGGCGCGATCCCGTTCTTCGCGCGGCTCGTCGAGACCTCCGTGCGCGAGGTCGACCACGGGCTGGTCGAGGCCGTCCAGGCGATGGGCGGCAGCACCTGGACCGTCGTCCGCAAGGCCCTGCTGCCGGAGTCGCTGCCCTCCGTTGTCGCCGGGCTCACCACCACTGTCATCGCCCTCATCGGCTACTCGGCGATGGCCGGGGCCGTCGGCGCCGGCGGCCTGGGCGACGTGGCCATCCGCTACGGCTACCAGCGGTTCGAGACGGACCTGATGCTCATCACCGTCGGCGTCCTGGTCGTGATCGTGACCGCGGTCCAGCTGACCGGTGACCTGGCCGCCCGCCGTCTGTCCAAGCGCGGCCGGTCGGTCTCGGCGGGCACCCGGTGGCGGATCCTCAGCCGGCCCGCGCCGGGCGCGACGACCATCAACCCCTGATCTCCCTGCACCACCCCCAGCAGGGCGTACCACCCATGGAGAAAGGCACTTTTCGTGCGTAACACTGCCAAGATCGCAACGTCCGTCCTCGCCGCGGGAGCCCTCACCCTGGGGCTCTCCGCCTGCGGAACCGGATCCGGCTCCGCCAAGGCCGACGCGAACGCCCCGCTCAAGGTCGCCGCGAGCCAGGTCCCCCACGCGGAGATCCTGGACTACGTCAAGACCCACCTGGCGAAGAAGGCGAACCTCGAGCTCGAGGTGCAGCCCTTCACCGACTACGTGACGCCGAACACCGCCACCCAGGACGGCTCGGTCGACGCCAACTACTTCCAGAACCAGCCCTACCTCGACGACTTCAACAAGAAGAAGGGCACCACCATCGTGCCCGTCGTCACCGTGCACCTGGAGCCCCTGGGCCTCTACTCGCACAAGGTGAAGAAGGCCGACGGCCTGCGGAGCGGCGCCACCGTCGCCATACCCAACGACACCGTCAACGAGGCCCGCGCGCTGAAGCTGCTGGACGAGCGCGGCATCATCGAGCTCAAGAAGGGCGTCGGCAACGAGGCCACCCCGCAGGACATCGCGAAGAACCCCAAGAAGCTGAAGTTCAAGGAGCTGGAGGCCGCCCAGCTGCCCCGCTCCCTCGACGATGTCGACGCCTCGGTGATCAACGGCAACTACGCCATCGACGCGAAGCTCAAGCCGTCGAAGGACGCGCTGGTCCTGGAGTCGCCCAAGAACAACCCCTACGGCAACTTCCTGGCCGTGAAGAAGGGCAACGAGAAGGACCCGCGAGTGAAGAAGCTCGCCAAGCTCCTCACCAGCCCCGAGGTCAAGAAGTTCATCGAGGACAAGTACAACGGCTCCGTCACCGCGTCGTTCTGATCCCCCGTCCGACCGCACCCCGCCGGGGCCGGGTGCCGGCGTCCCTCACGGATTCCGCACCCGGCCCCGCCGGTTCTCCGTACCCGGTCCCGCCCGTTCTCCGCACCAGGTCCCGGAGGACTGCCGGGACCGGATGCCGCGTGCCCGGTCCGGCGCCGCAGGGTTGTCGGCGCCGGACGGCACCCGGCCGAACCGGAACGTCCGGTCGTTCCCGAACACCGAGGTGACGCCGGGGCGTCGGGCCGGATACGGACACCGCGCCCCGGCCCCCGGCCGCGGCGGGCGTTCGAACGGTGAGGCGATGGTTCCGCACCCCCGCGCGGGGCGCGGGACCATCGCCTTCGGCCGCTCCCGGCACTCCGTCATCTCCCGTTCCCACCCTGCGAGATGACCCCCCAGGCTGCGTTTTCGCAGGCCGATGCTGCATGCTGGGCTTTCTGGCAGGTCCCTGGCTATGGAGCGGCGCATGACATCCACCTTCCCGGACATCACCATCAGTACCGAACGGCTGGTGCTGCGCCCGTTCGAGGAAGCGGACGTTCCCGCGCTCACGGACATGATGAGCGACGAACTGGTGACCGCCTGGACGCCCGTCCCCCAGCCGTACACCGCCGCCGACGCCCGCGACTGGGCCACCCGCCTCGCCCCCGCCCAGCGCACCGAGGGCCGCGGTGTCGTCTTCGCCGTCACCGAGTTCCTCACCCAGCGGCTCGTCGGCACCGTGAACCTGCGGAACACCGACTGGCACTGCCTGTCCACCGAGGCCGGCTACATCACCGCCCCCTGGGCGCGCGGCGAGGGGTACGCCTGCGAGTCGATGCAGGCCGTCGCGCTCTGGCTGTTCCGGGACCAGAAGTTCGAGCGGATGGAACTGCGCACCGCCGCCGACAACACCGCCTCCCAGCAGGTCGCCCAGAGGATCGGCTGCATCAGCGAGGGCGTCCTGCGCAATGCGGGGATATGCCGCAGCAAGGTGGAAAACGGCGCGAACGGCAGCTGGACGGACATGCGCACCGACCTGATCGTGTGGAGCCTCCTGCCGGAGGACCTGGAAGACCTCTCGGGCGCCTTGACGGACACCGGCGGCTACCCCGCGTACCCCGACTGGAGCTGAGAGCCCGGACCCGGACGGCGGCTCCGCCGGCGGGTCCGCCCCCGCGCGTCGAGCCGCACACCCGCAGCGCACAGGCCTGGACCTGCCCGGTACTGTGCAGCCCCGGGGCGAACCCCCGCACCCCGGGTGCCCCGCTCGCACACCCGCGGGCACCACCTGAGACCTCCCAGGAGACTGACGACGATGTCCGACCGGGTCACGGTGATCGGATGGGACGGCTCGCCGCTGACCACCGCTGCCCGCTCCGCGCTCGGCGCGGCCACGCTGGTGGCCGGAGCCGCGCACCACCTGGCGCTGCCGGAAGTGCCGCCCACGGCCGAACGCATCCGGCTGGGCAGCGTCGGCCTCGCGGCCCGCCGGATCGCCGGCCACCGGGGCAGCGCGGTCGTCCTCGCCGACGGGGACCCCGGCTTCTTCGGCGTCGTCCGCACCCTGCGCGCACCCGAGTACGGGCTCGAGGTCGAGGTCGTCCCCGCCGTCTCCTCCGTGGCCGCCGCCTTCGCGCGGGCCGGCATGCCCTGGGACGACGCCCAGGTGGTCGTCGCCCACGGCCGGGACCTGCGCCGCGCGGTCAATGTCTGCCGGGCCCACACCAAGGTCGCCGTCCTCACCTCACCCGGCGCGGGCCCCGCCGAACTCGCCCTGCTGCTCGGCCGGGTGCACCGCACCTTCGTCATCTGCGAGGAACTCGGCACCGACCGGGAACAGGTCACCGTCCTCACCTCCGACAAGGTCCCCGACCACACCTGGCGCGACCCCAACGTCGTCATCTCCATCGGCGGCTCCCGGCTCGTGCCCGGCGCGGCCACCCAGGGCGGCGGCTGGATAGCCGGACGGGACCCGGTGCCCCCGCCCGCCGTGCGCGGCTGGGCCCTGCCCTCCTATGACTACGGCTCCGTCGAACTGGGCGAAGGGGAGTCCCCGCAGCTCAGGGCCGCTCAACTGGCCCGGCTCGGGCCCCGTGTCGGCGATCTGGTGTGGGACATCGGGTCCGGCTGCGGCGCCGCCGCCGTCGAGACCGCCCGCCTCGGCGCCGCCGTCATCGCCGTCGACCGGGACCCCGACGCCTGCGGCCGCACCGCCGCCGTGGCCCGCCGCTTCGGCGTCCAGCTCGAGCTCGTGCACGGCGTGGCACCGCAGATCCTGGAGGACCTCCCCGAGCCGGACGTCGTCCGGGTCGGCGGCGGGGGAGCACCCGTCGTCGCGGCCTGCGCCGCACGGCGGCCGGAACGGATCGTCGCCCACGCCCCGACCCGGGACGCCGCCGAGGCCATCGGCCGTGCGCTCTCCGATGCGGGATACGCGGTGGAATGCGCCCTGATCCAGTCTGTGGAGTTGGACACGTCGGGCCCCTCGGCGTGGTCCGAACGGGAGCGCGCGGTCGCCTTCCTGCTGTGCGGCCACCGCATTCCCCGGCTCTGAGCCGGTCGTCCGGCATTCGCCCCCTGACCTGTGGACCTGCCCGCGCGGGGTAGGCTGGCGGACCGTTGTACTGCCGCGCGGCGTTCGGCGCTTCGTTCGCCAATGTCCCGAAAAAACCCCCGGTTTGAGGTGAGCGGGTACGACGATCGGGGGACGCGCGACGTGCCGCGCTGCGCATACGCTCGTTGTCCCTACGGGCGGTCGCCGCGCCGTGGTCGGGCGCGCCGGACGAGCGGTGGGAAGGATCACTACCAATGGGCGAGGGGTACGCATGACTGACACCGGCCAGGTCCCGGGCGAGGGACTGCCGGAGAACGCAGGCGGACAGCAGGAGATGCCGCAGTACGCGACTCCCTCCGCCCCCGCGGGTGCCGGCCCGTCGGAACAGCCGGGTCCCATGCCGGGCCCCGACGCGTACGCCTACCCCGGCCGCACCGGTGCCGGGGACGATGAACTGCTGATGCCCGGGGCGCAGGGCGCCTGGAGCGACCAGCCGCCCCAGGTCCCGTACCCAGGCGCCCCGGACTACGGCGTCCACACCCCTCATCCTGGGCAGACCGGGCATTCCATGCAGGCCGAACACTCCGTGCAGACCGAGCACTCGGTCTACGCGGACCCCGCGCAGCACGGTGACCCGTCCTTCGCCGGACAGCTCCCGCCGCAGGTGCACCTGCCGCACCAGACGCAGCCGCACCAGCCCCACCACGGTGCCGGGATGCCGGACCAGGGCGGGTACGACCCCGCGATACATCCGTCCGGAATCCCCCCGCAGCCCGGGGCGCACGGCCTGTCGGGGCAGCACGCGGAGGCCGCGGCGGACCGGTCCGGTACGCACGAGTCCGGTGGCCGCGACACCGGATCGGTCGACTACGGCTCGGTGCGGATCCCGCACCCGGCCACCCCGCAGTCCGCCCCTTCCGCCTCCTCCTCCGCCGCCCCGACGGCGCCGGCCACGCCCTCCCGGCGGCCGCTCCACATGGGGCCTCCGGTCCCCGAGACCTCCGGCGGGGTCGTCCGCTCCCTCGCCGACCGCGGACCGGCCGGTGCGCCGGCGCCGCGCACGGCCGGACCGGCCACGGTCGGGCCGGAGTACCTGGACGTCCCGCGCGAGGACGCTCCCTCCGTACCGCTCTACGCGGAGCAGCCCGCGGCGTCACTGCCCGGCCCGCAGCTGGGCGAGATCCCGTCGCAGCACACGCCCTGGGAGGGGCCCGCGGCGGACTCCCCGCAGGCCGCCGCGGCGCAGGCCGCCGCGACGGCGGAGGCGCAGCCGGGTACGGCCACCCCGCCCGCCGGGACCCCGGTGGACGCGGCCGGTCCGTCCCCCGCGGCCGGGGAGCCCGGCCCCGGGGCGGAACTCCCGACGGCGGCCGAGGCCCTGGCGGCGCCCGGGACCGTTCCGGCGCCCGACGTGTCGGCAACTCCCGGCGCCGAGCCCGCCGCGGGCCCCGCGCCGTCCGGCGCGCAGCCCGCTCCGGGCGCGGCCGATCCCGCCGCGGAGAGCCCGGCCGAGGCCCCGGAGGCGGGGCGGCCCGGCGCCGAGTCCGCGGACCCGGCAGGCCCGGGGGGCTCCGACGACCCGCAGGCCGCAGCCGCCGGTGCTGAGGCAGCCGTGCCGTCCGAGGGCGCGGAGGAGAACGCTCCGGAAGGTGCGACGACCGGGGGCGACGACGGGGCGACGGCCCCGGACGCCGCAGCGACCCCTCAGAAGCCCGTGGGCGAGGGCGATGCCGACGTGCAGCCCGACGGCGCGCCGGCGACGGAGGCGACGCCCGAGGACCGGGCGTCCGAGGCCGCCGCCGCCGACGCCGTGCCCACGGCCGGACAGGGAACGGCCGGAGAGGGAACGGCCGGACAGGGATTCGTGCTGGCCGACGCGCTCGTCCGGCCGCAGTCGGCCCCCGGGACCGACCCCGCACCCACGGCGAACCCCGCACCCGAGGCCGAGGCCGGAGCCGAGGCGGACGCCGCAACGGGCGCCGACGCCGCGGACGCGGTGGAGCCGGAGACGGCCGAGGCCGGTGCGGACGCCACGGCGGGCGCCTCGCCGGAGGCCGCAGCCGCGGCCGGTGCGGAGGCTGCCGGCGGGACCGAAGCGCCGGGCGCCGAGCCCGAGCAGGCCCCCATCGCTGAGGCCGAGATCGAGCAGGCCCCTATCGCTGAGGCCGAGACCGATCAGACCGCCGCCGAGACGGTCCCGGACCCCGCCGCGGTGCCGGATTCCGACGCGGAACCGGCCGCTGCCGCGGTGCCGGATTCCGGGACACCGGCCGCTGCCGCGGCCCAGGAGGAGCAGCTCACGGAACAGACCCCGGCGGACCCGGCCCAGGCAGCCGAACCGACCGCCGAACCGGCCGCTGACCAGTCCACCGACGCCCCGGCCGCGGACGACGCCGGACCGGCCGACGACGCCGGGACGCTCGCGGACGACACCGGAACGCTCGCCGAAGACGCCGGAACGCCCGTGAACGACGCGGACCCGGCGCCGGACTCCGACGCATCGGGCGCGGCCTCCACGGAACCGGACGCCGCGGAACCGGCCCCGGACGCCGCGGAGCCGGAGCCGGAGAGCGCGACCGAGGGATCCGGCGACGACCCGGAAGCCGCGGACGACCTCGCCGTCATGCCCGGAACCGCCGCGGCCGGATACGACGAGGCCGAGCGCGAGGCCGTGCTCCGGGTCATGCGCGAGCGCCGCGACATCCGCAACGGATTCCGCACCGACCCGGTCCCGCACGACGTGCTGCTGCGCGTCCTCGAAGCCGCGCACACCGCGCCCAGCGTCGGACACTCCCAGCCCTGGGACTTCGTGGTCATCCGGTCCGCCGAGACCCGGCAGGCCATGCACGAACTGGCCGTCCGTCAGCGGGAGGCCTATGCGAAGTCCCTCCCCAAGGGGCGGGCGAAGCAGTTCAAGGAACTGAAGATCGAGGCGATCCTCGAGACCCCGGTCAACATCGTCGTCACCGCGGACCCGACCCGCGGCGGCCGCCACACCCTGGGCCGCCACACGCAGCCCCAGATGGCCCCCTACTCCTCCGCGCTCGCCGTGGAGAACCTCTGGCTCGCGGCACGCGCCGAGGGTCTGGGCGTGGGCTGGGTGAGCTTCTTCGACGAGCGGGAGATGGTCCGGACGCTCGGCCTCCCGGAGCACCTGGAGGTCGTCGCCTACCTGTGCGTCGGCTACGTCGACGAGTTCCCCGACGAGCCCGAACTGCTCCAGGCGGGCTGGTCCAAGCGCCGCCCGCTGTCCTGGGTCGTCCACGAGGAGACGTACGGCCGCCGCGCCCTCCCCGGCGAGGACCCGCACGACCTGCTCGCCGAGACGCTCCAGGGCATCCGTCCGCTGGACGCCAAGGCCCTGGGCGAGGCGTGGGAGCGGCAGAAGCGGATGACCAAGCCCGCGGGCGCGCTGGGCATGCTGGAGATCATCTCCGCGCAGCTCAGCGGCCTGTCCCGGCAGTGCCCGCCGCCGATTCCGGAGCCCGCGGCCGTGGCGATCTTCGCCGGCGACCACGGAGTGCACGCCCAGGGCGTCACCCCGTGGCCGCAGGAGGTCACCGCGCAGATGGTCGCCAACTTCCTGGGCGGAGGCGCCGTCTGCAACGCCTTCGCGAACCAGGTGGGGGCCGAGGTGTGCGTGGTGGACGTCGGCGTCGCCGGCGAGCTGCCGAAGACCCCGGGGCTGCTGCCGCGCAAGGTGCGGGCCGGTACGGACGACTTCACCGCCGGGCCGGCGCTGTCCCGCGAGGACGTGCTGCGCGCCATGGAGGTCGGCATCGAGACCGCCCGTGACCTGGTCGCGGCCGGCAACAAGGCCCTGCTGACCGGCGAGATGGGCATCGCGAACACCACCGTCTCCGCCGCGCTCATCTCCGTCTACACCGGCGTGGACGCCGCCGAGGCCACCGGCCGGGGCACCGGCATCAACGACGAGACGCACGCCCGGAAGGTCGACGTCGTCCGGCGGGCCCTGGAACTCCACCAGCCGGACCCGTCCGACCCGGTCGGTGTGCTGGCCGCGATCGGCGGCCTGGAGCACGCGGCGATCGTCGGCCTGCTGCTGGGCGCCGCCTCCCTGCGCACGCCCGTCATCCTGGACGGCGTCAGCGCGGGCGCCGCGGCCCTGGTGGCCCGGGCCATCGCACCGGAGGTGCTGGCGGCCTGCATCGCCGGCCACCGCAGCGCCGAGCCGGGCCATGTCGCGGCGCTGACCAAGCTCGGTCTGCGGCCGCTGGTCGATCTCGACCTGCGGCTGGGCGAGGGCACGGGCGCGCTGCTGGCGCTGCCCCTGGTGCAGAGCGCCGCGCGGGCGATGCACGAGGTGGCGACCTTCGACGCGGCCGGCGTCACGGAGAAGGCGTAGCCGCACCGGCGGCGGGGAGCGGCCACCGGGCCGCCCCCGCCGCCGTCGCGGGCCCCGGGCCTGCGATGATCTCCTGTGCCGCGGGCGGAGTCGCCCCGTAGGGTGTCCGCAGCAGGGCACCCCTTTCCGCCGCTCCAGGGTCGCAGCGGCACCACTCCCTTCTCCCCGCATGAGGAGCCCCACCGCCATGACCGAGAACGCCGCCACCGCCTACCCAGTCGGACTGCGTCTCGCCGGACGCCGCGTCGTCGTGCTCGGCGCCGGCGAGGTGGCCCAGCGGCGGCTGCCGGGACTGCTCGCCGCCGGAGCGGACGTGCTGTTGGTCTCGCCGTCCGCCACCCCGTCGGTGGAGGCGATGGCCGAGGCCGGCGAGCTGCGCTGGGAGCGGCGGCGCTACCGCGAGGGCGACCTCGCGGAGGCCTGGTACGTGGTGATCACCACCGACGACCCCGAGGCCAACGCGACGGCCTCCGCCGAGGCGGAGGACCGCCGCATCTGGTGCGTCCGCAGCGACGACGCCGAGGCCGCCACGGCGTGGACCCCGGCCACCGGCCGCAGCGAGGGCGTGACCGTCGCGGTGCTCACCGGCCGCGACCCGCGCCGGTCCGCCGCGGTGCGCGACGCCGTGGTCGAGGGCCTGCGCGACGGCACGCTCGCCGCCCCGCACCACCGGGCCCACGCCTCCGGCGTCGCCCTCGTCGGCGGCGGCCCCGGCGACCCGGACCTCATCACCGTGCGCGGCCGGCGGCTGCTCGCCGAGGCGGACGTGGTGATCGCCGACCGGCTGGGCCCGCGGGACCTGCTCGACGAACTCCCGCCGCACGTCGAGGTGATCGACGCGGCGAAGATCCCGTACGGCCGGTTCATGGCCCAGGAGGCCATCAACAACGCGCTCATCGAGCACGCCAAGGCGGGGAAGGCCGTCGTCCGGCTGAAGGGCGGGGACCCGTTCGTCTTCGGCCGCGGCATGGAGGAGGCCGAGGCGCTGGCGGAAGCCGGGATCCCGTGCACCGTCGTGCCGGGCATCTCCAGTTCCATCAGCGTGCCCGCCGCCGCCGGGATCCCGGTCACGCACCGCGGGGTGGCCCATGAGTTCACCGTGGCCAGCGGACACGTCGCCCCGGACGACCCGCGCTCGCTCGTCGACTGGCAGGCCCTCGCCCGGCTGCGGGGCACCCTGGTACTGCTGATGGCCGTCGAACGCATCGAGCCCATCGCCGCCGCGCTCGTCGCGCACGGCCGGCCCGCGGACACCCCGGTCGCCGTCATCCAGGAGGGCACCACGGCCGCCCAGCGGCGGGTGGACGGCACCCTGGCCGATGTCGCCGCGAAGGTGCGGGCCGAGGGCATCCGGCCGCCGGCCGTCGTGGTCGTGGGCGACGTCGTCGGCGTCGGCCCGGCCGGGCGCGCGTGACCCCCCACCGTTGGCACCGCGGTCGGGACAAGGCAGGATCACCCTGTGGCTGATCTCATCACGGTCGACGACCCGGGCGATCCCCGGCTGCGCGACTACACGGGCCTGACGGACGTCGAACTCCGGCGGAAGCGGGAGCCCGCGGAAGGCCTGTTCATCGCGGAGGGCGAGAAGGTGATCCGGCGCGCACGCCACGCCGGGTACGAGATGCGCTCCATGCTGCTGTCGGCCAAGTGGGTCGACGTGATGCGGGATGTGATCGACGAGGTCCCGGCGCCCGTCTACGCGGTCAGCCCCGAACTCGCCGAACAGGTCACGGGCTACCACGTGCACCGCGGCGCGCTGGCCTCCATGCAGCGCAAGCCGCTGCCCACCGCCGACGAACTGCTGGCCGCGGCCCGCCGGG
Source organism: Streptomyces sp. NPDC002055 (assembly GCF_040296705.1). NCBI lineage: Bacteria > Bacillati > Actinomycetota > Actinomycetes > Kitasatosporales > Streptomycetaceae > Streptomyces > Streptomyces sp. NPDC002055. Next base: position 80,899 of record NZ_JBEOXS010000019.1, on the reverse strand, counting down.
TCGTCGTGCTGGAATCCGTCAATGACCACACCAACATCGGGGCCATATTCCGCAGCGCCGCCGCGCTGGGGATGGACGCGGTGCTCCTCTCCCCGGACTGCGCCGATCCGCTCTACCGGCGGTCGGTCAAGGTCTCGATGGGCGCCGTCTTCTCCGTCCCCTACGCCCGGCTGGAGAACTGGCCGCGCGGCCTGGAGTCGGTGCGCGAGGCCGGGTACTCCCTGCTCGCCCTGACCCCGGACCCGAAGGCCTCCGCCATCGACGAGGCCGCTCCGCACCGGCTGGACCGGGTGGCCCTGATGCTGGGCGCCGAGGGCGACGGGCTGTCCACCCAGGCACTGGTCGCCGCGGACGAATGGGTCCGGATCCCGATGGCCCACGGCGTCGACTCCCTCAATGTGGGGGCCGCGGCCGCCGTCGCGTTCTACGCCGTCGCCACCGGCCGGCCGCGGGACTGAGACGGCTTCGGGGACGGCCCCGGTGTCCCCGGCCGACCGGACGCCGTGGTCGATCGCGGTGGCGGCAGCCTCCCGGAGGGAACCGACCGAGCGGGGCCGACCCCGGCGGGCGCCGCACGGGCCGCGACCGGGGCCGCTGCCGGCACGCGTCGGCAGCATCGGCGGCCGTGGCGGCAGGCACCGCGCAACCGCACCCGGATCAGCGCAGGGTGCTCTGCCCCGGCCGGTCGATCAGCCCCAGACTCCGCGCCGGGCCCTGGCACCCCTGCGCCGCCGCGATGCCCAGCGCCACCAGCAGGGTCACCGTGACGAACACGATGAGCCGCTGCCGCAGCAGCCGCCGGTCCGGGCCGGGACGGCGTCCCGGCCGGGTGGGGCGCGCGGGCCGCCGGCCGGTGGGGCGCGTCCCGTTGCGCGGCGGCGGCGTACGCCGCCCGGAGTGCGGTCCCGAGTGCGGCCCGGAGTGCGGTCCGGTCCCTGGCGGCAAGGGGCGCGTGGAGCGGTCGCGGGACGCCTGCCCCACCGCCGGGCGCCGCTCCGCGCGCTGCCGCGGGTAGTCGTCGGCGAGGGCCACCGGCGACCGGTCCGGCTCCCGGCCGTGGGCCTCGCGCGTCGCGATCTCCTTGAGCCGCATCGACAGCTGCAGCGTGGTCGGCCGCTCCTCCGGGTTCTTCGCCAGGCACGCCTGGATCAGCGGCGCCAGCGCGTCGGGCACACCGTGCAGCTGCGGCTCCTCGTGCACCACCCGGTAGAGCATCACTTCCGAACTGCCCTGTCCGAACGGCGAATCCGCGGTCGCGCAGTAGGCGAGCGTCGCGCCCAGCGCGAAGACATCGGTCGCCGGGGTGACGGCCGCGCCCCGCACCTGCTCCGGGGCGAGGAATCCGGGGGAGCCGACGGCGGTGCCCACATGGGTGAGCGTGCTGGCTCCGGTCGCCCAGGCGATACCGAAGTCGATGATGCGGGGGCCCTTGGGGGAGAGCAGGATGTTCGACGGCTTGAGGTCGCGGTGGACAACTCCCGCCTCGTGCACCGCCACCAGCCCCTCCGACAGCGCGGCGCCGATGGACGCGGTCCGGGCGGCGGAGAGCGGACCGTCCTCGCCGACCTTGTCGTGCAGCGAAGGGCCCGGTACGTACTGGGTGGCGAACCAGGGCCGGTCGGCGTCCAGGTCGGCCGCCACGAGCCGGGCGGTGCAGCCGCCGCGGATGCGCCGGGCCGCCGAGACCTCACGGGCGAACCGAGACCGGAACTCCTGATCCTCCGCCAGGTCCGGCCGGATCACCTTCAGCGCCACCCGCTGACCGCGCCGGTCCGAGCCCAGGTACACCACGCCCATCCCGCCGGCACCCAGCCGCCGGTGCAGCCTGAACGAGCCGACGACACGCGGGTCCTCGCGCCGGAGCCGCATCATCGCCATGTCCGTCCCCTACCTCCGGTGGGGATGCCCCACGCCTACCTCCGGTGGAGATACCCCACCCCTACCTCTGGTGGGGATGCCCCACCCCTACCTCCGGTGGGGAGGCCCCACTCCGCTGCCCATCCGTCTGACGTGGCACAGCTTACGGATTGACGGCCCGGTGTGCTCATAGGCCGCGCATGCGTCGTCAGACGGAGTGTCAGTACCGGACAGGAATCCCGAACGAGCCGTCGGGACGCGGCCCGGCCCGCCCCCGCCGGGGCTGCACGGAAGATCAACTTCCTTTTGTGGCAGGCCAGTTGAGACGGTGAAGGCCCCATGCCGGGCGGCGCCCGGGGCCCGAGTCGGCCGCCGGAGCGGCGGCGCACGGCTCCACCGACGCGCCCGCGGCAGCCGGGGCGCGTCGCGGCCGGGGGAGGGGGCGCGTGAGCGATGTCACCCCCTGTCCACCCCTCCGGGAGGCGGGCGGCTCCGGCCCTGTACCCGAACGGCCTCCTGGTCCCGGCGGGGGCGGGACGGGCCGCACACCGTCGGGCCCGCCCCCTTCCCGCTCGCGCCGACGGCCCTCCCGGTACGGTCGGGAGAGGCGCCGGTGCCGGGCCGGAGAGTGCCCGGCGGAAGCACACCGAACGCCCGGTGCGGGACCCGCACGGACACCGGATCCGGCCGGGAGAACCCTTACGCGGGAGGGCGGATCTCCACCCTGCGGAGTATCCCGGCGGGTTGACCGTCATCCTCCGGGATGCCCGGCAATCAGTACGAGGGCATGACGACCCCGAGCCGATGCGGCCCTAATGTTGATCACAAGCGGCGGGCGGAGCACTCGTCCCCCGAGGTCAGACGCCCGCCGCCCCACAGACCATCAGGAGGCGGGGGCAATGGCGGACACGGCAGGACGGACCATCGGCCGGTCGCGGGGACTCAAGGCGGTCGCCACCATCGGCGTCCGCAGCTCCGGCACGCGTCACCCCCTGGTCGCCGCGGCCATGGTGCTGCCCCTCGCGCTGCTCCTGGCGGTCACCTTCGGCGGCTGGGAGGCCGTCGTCACTCAGGCGTCGTCCGTGGCCGGAGCCCTGGGGCGCTGAACCGCGCTCCGTCTTCCCGGGAGAGCGGCCCGGTAAGGCATCCGGTCAACAACCCCGTGGGGACGGGGGTGCGACGGACGGCACGAATGCCCGGACGGCTGGGGAGCCGTCCGGGCATCGCGCCGTCCGAGGCCTGTGACCTGCGTGAACAGGTCACAGATGAGGTCGGGGCACGACACCGGAGCCCGGCCTGCCGCAGCGGGACGGGAACATAGGGGACCCAGGCCCATCGGCCGTCCGTGCGATCGGCCCGGCACCGGCTGCGCCGGGCCGATCATCTGCTCATTTCTGCCCAGACGACCTTGCCGAACGGACGGTCGTCCACGCCCCACTTCGCGAGGTGGTCCACGATGACCATCCCGCGTCCGCGCAGCCGTTCCCCGGACTCCGGCCTGAAGCGCGGTCGCCTGCGGACCGGGTCGTGCACCTCGATGCGGACCCGGCCGGCTGTCACGGTGACAACCAGGGCCAGGAAGTCGTCCGGCTCGGTTCCGTACCGGACGGCGTTGGTGACCAGCTCCGACACGACGAGTTGCACGTCGCGAACGAACTCGCGATCGATGCCGGGTAAGGCGCGCTCGACGACCTCGCGCGCGTAGTCACGGGCGTGGCCGACGGATGCCGGTTCGCTGGCGTAGAGGACCTGCGGTGGCGGGTCCGTTGGAAGTGAGCTGATGGGACCGGGGCCCCGCCGTCGTTCGGTCATGCGCCTTCCTCACGGATGCTCTGTCGCGGTCTGCTGCAGGGACCGGATGGTTCCTCGAAGTAGGCAACACCTCTGACAGAGCAGCGGGTACCGTCGGAAGGGGTGTCGAAGGGTGTCGCTCCCACTACCCCTCGTCACGGGAGGAGCTGAGGATGAAGGAGCCGAACGGCAGCCTCGCGCAGTGGCTGGTCCGGTCGAGGATGAGCCGCGGGGAGCTGGCGCGGCGTGTGAAGTCCACAGCGGTGCAGTGGGGGCAGCCCCACATCTCACCGGATGCGACGCGCATCCGCTGCTGGCTCAACGGCGAGACGCCTCGTGCCCCGCTCCCGGACATCCTCGCCGCCGTGTTCTCGGACCACTTCGGATTCCGGGTCACCACCTACGATCTCGGGCTCGGTGACATCGGGGCGGCCGACGCCGCGCTCGGATACAACCCTTCATACGCGACTACGGTGGAAGTCGTCGCAGACCTGGGGAGAGCTGACGTGGACCGACGAAAGTTCCTTGCAGCCGCACCGTTTGCCGCCGTCGCGGGGGTCGGGCCCTCGCGGGACTGGCTCCTGAACACGCTTGATCAAGAACCGGAGCCGGGGCCGCGAGTCCGTCTCGAAGACGTGTCCGCAGTGAAGAACATGTTCACGACCTTCCAGCGGATGGACATCTTCCAGGGCGGAGGATCGGGTCGGTTGTTGCTCGCCGACTACATGAACGCCCATGTGTATCCGTTGTTGCGCCGTGCCCACAGCGAGGACGTGCGGCGCGCCCTGTGCGAGGCGGCAGGGGAACAGACTTATCTGCTGGGCTGGATGGCCTACGACAACGGCGAGCACAGCATCGCGCAGCGCTACTTGATCCAGTCGCTGCGCCTTGCCGAGGAGTCGCGGAACCCAGCGCTCGGCGCGCACGTGCTCGCCGGGATGGCCGATCAGGCCACACTGCTCGGTAACCCCGGCGAGGGGCGCAGGCTGGCACAAGCCGGCCGTCAGGGTCTGTCGCGGACCACCTCGGCGGCGTGCCTGGCGGACCTGTGGTGCCTGGAGGCGCGAGCGCTCGCGCTGCTCGGCGACAAGTCGGCGGCCGCGCACGCCGTCGTCCAGTCGGAGCGCGCGTACGAGCGGGTCGACCTCGCCGACGAACCGGACTGGGCGGCATTCATCGACCCGGCATACCTGCATGGGGAGCACGCGAACACCTTCCGCGACCTGGGCGACGCCGAGGCGGCCGAGAAACACGCCCGCCGGTCCATCGGTCACGCGGCCCTGCAGAAGCGAGCCCGTCGTGGGGCGATGTCGCAAGCGGCGCTTGCGGTGTCCCATCTGCAACGGCGCGACCTCGAGGCAGCGCACTCCGCGGGCGTCCGAACGCTCAAGCTGTCGGCACAGGTGAAGTCGTCGCGGTGTGTCGAGGCGGTGCAGGACCTGCAGCGGCGCATGCAGCCGTTCGGCCGGCACCGACTCGTGGCGGACTTCAATGACCGGGCCCGTGAGCTGGTTGCCGCCGCGTAGGCGCTGAGCACGCGGAGGCGCCCTCCTGTACCGGTCATGCATGACCGGTACAGGAGGGGCGGGGGCATCCGGCCCAGGGAGTGCGGACCGGACTCGGCAGCTCTCCCCGGGCGAGCCGTACGATGCCCCGGGCCGCACCGGGACGGCCCGGACCGCATCGCGCAAGGGGACACCATGGGCACGCCGCTGACCGACCGGCTGGCCGCGCTCGGACGGGGAGCCTCGGGCGACGGCCGGGCGGTCGTGCTCGCGGACCGGCTCGACGGCACCGTCGTCCGTGTCGGCCCCGTGGTGTCCAAGGCCCACGCCCCCGACAGCGACCGGGATGACCTCGCCGCCCGGATCGCTGTCGCCCGCCACCCGCTGCTCGCCGGGATCCTCCTGGCACCCCTCGGTGACGGCCGGCTGCTGGACGCGGACGGCCGCCCGGCCAGCCTGTGGCCACTCGGTGCGCCCGTGGCGCCGGACGACCCCGACGCCGCGCCCTGGGAGGAGGCCGCGGCCCTCCTCGCCCGACTGCACTCCGTACCGGTGGCCGAACTGCCCGGCCCGATACCGCCGATGCGCGGCCCGGCGAAGGTGGCCAGGGCCCTGCGCAGGCTGCGCGCGGCCGACGCCCCCGGAACGGCCGCCGCCACCGTGCTGTGGGCTGCGTCCGGACTGCCGCCGTGGGCCCGCGGCGAGGCCGCACCTCCCCAGTCCCCGACAGCCCCGCTCCGAGCCGGTGCCGCACCGCACCGTCCCCAAGAGGCCCCGCTCCGAGCCGAGGCCGCACCGCCCCGGACCGCCTCACCCCGGACCGGGCTCCTCTGTCACGGTGATCTGCACCTCGGGCAGCTCGTCAGGCACCCCGCACCGGACGGCCCGTGGCTGCTGATCGACGTGGACGACCTCGGGCTCGGCGACCCGGCCTGGGACCTTGCCCGCCCCGCGGCCTGGTACGCCACCGGACTGCTCGCCCCCGACGTCTGGCAGCGGTTCCTCACCGCCTACCGCGCCGGTGCCGGCCCCGCGGTGTGCACCGAGGGCGACCCCTGGCCGGAACTCGACGTGCCCGCCCGCGCGCTGACGGTCCAGTCCGCCGCGCTCGCGCTGGTCAGGGCAGCGGCGGAGCGCCGTGCCCCGGACGAGGTGGAACAGGCCCTGGTCGACGCCTGCGCCCGGATCCTCGCGCTCCCCGGCGGAGACCGTGACCGCGCACCGTAGGGTGAAGTCGCCGTCGCCGGGCAGACTTCCGGCGACGTCCGATGGACTGGCGAGGAGCTGAACGACGATGCAGTGTCCCAAGTGCCGTGCGCCGATGCACACGTACAACCGCAACGGTGTCCAGATCGAGCAGTGCAGCGGCTGCCGGGGGATATTCCTCGACTACGGCGAGCTGGAGTCGCTGACCCGGCTGGAGTCGCAGTGGGCGCAGCAGGCCCCGCCCCCGCCGGCGCCGCCGCAGGCGTACCCGGCCCCGGCCGCTCCGGCCTGGGGCGCTCCGCACCACGGGCATCACGGCCACCACGGTCACCATGGTCATCACGGCCACAAGAGCTTCGGCCGGATGCTCTTCTCCTCCTGAGCGTCATGTCCCGGTGGGCCCGATACGGCCTGGACACGCCCGGGGTGTCCAGGCCGGGCCCCGGACGTCCCGTACGCACCGGAGCGCATGCACCACAAGAACGCACGCACCACAGGAGCCCGCGCACCACAGGAGCCCGCGCGGCCGCACCTCACGAATCGCGGCCGGGACAACGGCAAACAGCCGAGGGCCGGAGCTCGAAGCTCCGGCCCTCGGCCTCTGTGCGTGATGCGTGGACGATACTGGGATTGAACCAGTGACCTCTTCCGTGTCAGGGAAGCGCTCTCCCGCTGAGCTAATCGTCCTCGGTGGTGCAAGTACTGCGTGCGCGATACTGGGATTGAACCAGTGACCTCTTCCGTGTCAGGGAAGCGCTCTCCCGCTGAGCTAATCGTCCTCGGTGGTGCAAGTACTGCGTGCGCGAG
>NZ_JBEOXS010000019.1:0-73635 GCF_040296705.1 Streptomyces sp. NPDC002055 | reverse complement strand
ATACTGGGATTGAACCAGTGACCTCTTCCGTGTCAGGGAAGCGCTCTCCCGCTGAGCTAATCGCGCGGGTGGGTGCGGCATCGAAAGATACCGCGGGTGATGCAGGCGGCCCTTACGGGCCCAGTGGACGATACTGGGATTGAACCAGTGACCTCTTCCGTGTCAGGGAAGCGCTCTCCCGCTGAGCTAATCGTCCGAGGTGGAGACGGGATTTGAACCCGTGTAGACGGCTTTGCAGGCCGTTGCCTCGCCTCTCGGCCACTCCACCAGCGTGGGAGTCCGAGGACCCCCATCGAGCGGACGACGAGATTCGAACTCGCGACCCTCACCTTGGCAAGGTGATGCTCTACCAACTGAGCCACGTCCGCAGTTGCCTCCCCCGGAACACGCCCGGGAGGTGCTGTCCCCGGTGCGCTTCCGCGTCCCGGCGACGTGTTGAACTCTAGCGGATTCCTGGGCCAGCTCAAATTCCGTTTCCCCAGCGTGCTGCGCTGCTCTCCGCCCGGACCGCGCGACGGACCGCGCCCGGGGCGCGCCGGGGGTGCCCGCCATAGACTCGCAGCCGTGTACGACCTCGCCCCTCTGGCTCGCTTCGGCCCTCTCGTCGCCACCGACCTGCGCGACGTCACCAGCGACCCCGCAGCCCTGGACTCGGCCGGTTTCTGGGCCGTGACCGCGGACTTCGAGGGCCGGCTGGTCTGCGCCCGGTTCGCGGACGTACGGCGTGAACCCGTGCCCGAGGCGGTGCCCGGGGCCTGGCGCGGTCCGGCGCCCGGCGACTGGACGTCCTCCCTGGACCGCGCCGCGTACCGGGCCGGGGTCCACCGGATACGGGAGTGCATAGCGGCCGGCGAGGTCTATCAGGCGAACCTCTGCCGGGTGCTGTCCGCGCCGCTGCCCGACCCGGCCGGGGCGGATGTCGACGCGCTGACCGCGCTGCTGGCCCGCGGCAATCCGGCGCCCTACGCGGGCACGGTCCGGCTGCCCGCGCACGGCGTGGAGGTCGCCACCGCCTCGCCCGAGCTCTTCCTGCGCCGCTCCGGCCGGACCGTGGAGTCCGGGCCCATCAAGGGCACCGCGCGCAGCGCCGAGGAGCTGCTGGAGAAGGACCACGCCGAGAACGTGATGATCGTGGACCTGGTCCGCAACGACCTGGGCCGCGTCTGCGCCACCGGCACGGTGACCGTCCCGGCACTCTGCGCCGTCGAGGAACACCCCGGCCTGGTGCACCTGGTCTCCACCGTCCGGGGCGAGCTGGCCGAGGGCGCCGGCTGGCCGGAGGTGCTGGCGGCCGCCTTCCCGCCCGGCTCGGTCACCGGCGCGCCCAAGAGCAGCGCGCTGCGGATCATCGAGGCACTGGAGAACGCACCCCGCGGCCCGTACTGCGGCGGCATCGGCTGGGTGGACGCCGACCGCGGCACCGCCGAGCTGGCCGTGGGCATCCGGACCTTCTGGGTGGACCGCGAGGCTCCCGGCGGCCCGCTGCTGCGGTTCGGCGCCGGGGCCGGAATCACCTGGGGCTCCGACCCTGAGAGAGAGTGGGAGGAGACCGAGCTGAAGGCCGCCCGGCTGCTGGCGGTAGCGTCGGGGGCTTACCGTGAAACCGGAGGAATCGTACGGTGAAGATCTGGCTCGACGGAAAGCTGCAGGACGCCGGTTCGGCGCGGGTCTCCGTCTTCGACCACGGCCTGACCGTCGGGGACGGCGTCTTCGAGACGATCAAGGCGGTCGAGGGCCGCCCCTTCGCGCTCACCCGCCACCTCGACCGGCTCGCCCGCTCCGCGCGCGGCCTCGGGCTGCCCGACCCCGACCGGGACGAGGTGCGCCGGGCCTGCGAGGCGGTGCTGGCGGCCAACCCGATGGCGCTCGGCCGGCTGCGGATCACCTACACCGGCGGGCTGTCGCCGCTCGGCTCGGACCGGGGCACCGGCGGACCGACGCTGGTCGTCGCGCTGGGGGAGACGACCCGCCGGCCCGACACCACCGCGGTCGTGACCGTGCCCTGGACCCGCAACGAGCGCGGCGCGCTGACCGGCCTGAAGACCACCTCGTACGGAGAGAACGTGGTGGCCCTCGCCCGCGCCCGCGAGCACGGCGCCTCGGAGGCGCTGCTGCCCAACACGGCGGGCCGGCTCTGCGAGGGCACCGGCGCCAACGTCTTCGTCGTGCTCGACGGCGAGCTGTACACCCCGCCGCTGTCCGCCGGCCCGCTGGCGGGCATCACCCGGGCACTCGTCGTGGACTGGGCCGGTGCCACCGAGGCCGATCTGCCGCAGGACGTGCTGGAACGCGCCGACGAGGTCTTCCTGACGTCCTCGCTCCGCGATGTCCAGGCCGTGCACCGGGTGGACGACCGCGAACTGCCCGGCGCGCCGGGGCCGGTGACGGCCAAGGCCATGCGGATCTTCGACGAGCGGTCGGCCGCGGACTTCGACCCGCGCTGACGGCCGGCCCGCCGCGGTGCCCCGGTCCGTGCCCGCCGGTCGCTTCGGCGAAATCGGGTGACGGCGCGGCGCCGAGCCGGTAGAACCCACGCATGACCACCACTCTGCGGCCCACGGGGCTGGAACAGCACGATCCGGACGGTCTGCGGGCCCGCGGCTACGAGGTGTGCGTCAACGGGCGTCCCGTCGGCACGGTCCGCCTCTCCACCGACGAGCGCTTCGGCCCGTCCGTCGGACGGATCCGGGAGCTGCGGATCGACGAGCCGGACCGGCGGCGCGGCCGGGCCACCGTCGCCGCGCTCGCCGCCGAGGAGGTGCTGCGCGGCTGGGGCTGCCGCCGCGCCGAGGTGAGCGTTCCCGCCGGTGCCGGGGCCGCCGTCGCGCTGGCCGCCGCCCTGGGCTACACCGAGCGCAACCGCGGCATGGTGAAGCAGCTGCCCGAACAGCCGCCGTCGCTCGCCGACGGGAGCGCGGCCCGCCCGATGTCCGCCGCGGAGTACCCGGCCTGGCGGGAGGCCGGGAAGCGCGGCTACGCGGAGGAGTGGATCGCGCGGGGCGTTCCCGCGGAGCAGGCGTGGGCCAAGTCCGAGGCGGACGAGGCCGCTCTGCTCCCGGACGGCCTGGACACCGCCGGTGCGGTCGTCCGCGTCCTGTCCCACCGCGGCACCGACGTGGGCACCCTCTGGCTCTCGCTCGGCGAGCGCCTGCCCGACGGCACGGACGCCTTCGTCTTCGACGTCGAGGTGGCCGCCGAGCACCGCGGGCGGGGCCACGGGCGCTCCCTGATGCTGCTGGCCGAGCGGGAGTGCCGGGCCGCCGGAGCCGCCCGGCTGGGGCTCAACGTCTTCGTGGACAACACCCCCGCGCTCCGGCTCTACGAGTCCCTCGGCTACGCGCCGACCGGCCATCACCTGACCAAGACGCTGCTCTGAACCCGGCCGTCGGCGCCGTGTGGCGGGCCGGTGGTCCGGCGCCCGGTCGGTCCTGTCGGCCCGGTCAGTCCTGCCGGGCGAGCAGCCGGTCGGCGATCTCCGTGATCCGCTCCCGCAGGCCGTCCTGGCCCTTCCCGCCGTCCAGCCGCTCGCCGTCGATCACATACGTCGGTGTGCCGGTGACGCCGATCGCCTTTCCCTCCGCCTGGTCGGCGTCCACGATCAGCAGGTGGCGGCCGTCGATCAGGGCGGTGTCCATCTCCTCGGCGTCCAGGCCGAGTTCGCCGGCGATCTCGACGAGCAGCGGCTCGCCCCGCCGCGCCAGCTCCTCCGTGCGCTCCAGGACGGCCTCGATGTACGCCCAGCCGCTGCCCTGGTCGGCGGCCTCCTCGGCGGCCTGCGCGGCCGCGTAGGCGTGCTTGTGCCGTTCCAGGGGGAAGTGCCGCAGCCGCACTTCCAGGGCGTCGCCGTAGTGGGCGCGGAGGGCCCGCAGGTCCTCCAGGGCGGTGCGGCAGTCGGGGCACTGCAGCTCGCACCAGATGTCGAGGGTCGCGCGGGCGGGGGTGGTGAGGCTCATGACGCCAGTCTCCCAGCCGCGGGGGACGCCCCGGACCCGGGTCACCGAGCCCCGCCCGTCGCCGCGCCCTCGGGGAGCCGCGCCCCGGGGAGTCGCGGGCCGGGCGAGGTTCGGGACAGGCCCGCGCCGTGCGTCCGGCGAAGAGCCGGGACGGGCCCGGAACCGCCCGGCGCACGCGCCAGCGGCGGGAACCGTCCCGCGATCCGGGCGCCCGCGGTCCACGGCTTGAGGGGCAGGCATCCCCCCGAGGCCGGACGGCACCCCTGAGATCTCCCGGAGACCGGCCCCGGGGCATGGCACGGGCCTCGGCAGGCGGTGCACGATGGGGAGGCGGGGGTGCCGCACCACGGGGAGGAGTGGACATGACCGTCACGTCCGGCGGGAGCACGCGATGCTGACCACGACCGTCTGTGTGGCGCTGTCCGCGGCGGGTCTCGCCGTCGCGATCCTCACCGCGTACCGCCGCCGGTTCCTCCGCGCGACGCGGATCGCCGCCTTCGCGCTGATCCCGGTGGGCCTGGCCATGGCCGGGCTGGCGGATCTGCTGGCCGACATCGGCACCGCCATCGGCGACTGGGCCGCGGGCCTGGTCTTCGAGCCCCAGGTCTGGGCGGGCTTCGCGGTCCTGGCCCTGTCGGCCGTGCTCTTCGTGACCGTCCGCCTCGTCGGCCGGCGCCGCAAGGGCTCCGCGGAGCCCGACGCCGTCGCGCGCCCCCGGTCCGCCGGAGCGGTCGAACCCGCCCCGCCACCGGGCTCCGGGCGCCCCGCGGCACGCCCCGGAGGCAAGGCCGCGCCGAAGAAGGGCGAGGACGACTTCGCCGATATCGAAGCCATCCTCAAAAAGCACGGCATTTGACGAACTCCCCACCCATACGAGCGTGTTGGCGCTCATGGGGTCGGGCGGCTGCGCCATCATCTGCGCGAGATGAACGACGACCTCGCCTCCGCGGGCACCGACCCGCTGGCCCCGCCCGCCGGGAGCCCCGCCGCCGAGACACGCGGCTGCCTCTTCGCCCTCTCCCAGCCGCCCCTGATGCTGTTCCTGACAGTGATCGGCACGTTGCTGCTGTTCGGGGCGCTCTACGACCTCAACTGACCCGGGTCAGTCCCCGGCCTCCCGGCGTCGCGCCCGGTAGGCGGCGACATGCAGCCGGTTGCCGCAGGTGCGGCTGTCGCAGTAGCGGCGGGACCGGTTCCGCGACAGGTCCACGAACGCGCGCCGGCAGTCCGGCGCCTCGCAGCGCCGCAGCCGTTCCCGCTCGCCGTCGACCACCAGGAAGGCCAGCGCCATGCCGCCGTCCGCCGCGAGATGGTCGGCCAGGGAGGCCCCGGGGGCGAAGTAGTGCACATGCCAGTCGTAGCCGTCGTGGTCGGTGAGCCGGGGCGTGGTGCCCGCGGCGGCGACCATCGCGTTCAGCAGCTTCACCGTGCCGTGGGTGTCGGTGGCCGCGAAGACCTCGGCGAAGCGGTCGCGGACCTCGCGCACGGCCGCCAGATCCTCTTCCCCGAGGGCGCCCGCGTCGCTGATGTCGTGCTCGTCGACGAACCGGCGCAGCGCGGCGGTGTCGGCGAGAGCGTCGGCCCCGCCGTCCTCCGGCGCGGTGTTCACCAGGTCGACGACGGCGTCCAGGGCGCACCGGGTGTCGTGGTTGATCAGCACGGTTCGCTCCCTGGCCGGTGGTCGGGCGGCTGCGTCGGCGGCCCCGGACATCGGCCGACCCTATCGCCCGCAGCGCACCGGCGCCTTCGCCGCGGTGTGCCGCGCGGCGAAGGCGCCGGTGTCTGCGCCCTGCGGTGTTCCGGGCCCGTGCCGTCGCCCCGAGTCGGACGGCTACGAGCGGTGAGCGTGTCGGGTGGTGGTTCCCTGCGTCACCTTTCGGACGGAGGCCGGCTCAGCTTTCGGCCAGGATGTGGGAGAGCTCGGTGTCGAGATCGAAGTGACGGTGCTCGGTGCCCGGTGGCACCGCTGCGTCCGTCCGCTTGAGGAACGATTCCAGGGCCCGCGCCGGGGCCTCGAGCAAGGCTTCGCCCTCCGGGGAGCTCAGGGCGATGCACACCACGCCCTGGCCGTGACTGCGGGACGGCCACACCCGGACGTCGCCGGTACCGGTGGGCCGGTGCAGGCCCTCGGCGAGGAGGTCGCGGGCGAACACCCACTCGACGGTCTCCTCGGCTCCGGTGTGGAAGGTGGCGTGCACGGCGTAGGGATCGGCCGTGTCATACCGCAGGCCCGCCGGAACGGGCAGGGAGGATTCGCTCGACACAACGAGGCGCAGGTGCAGCTCGCAGCTGACCGTGGTGTTCATAAGCGCCAAGGCCTTTCGCTCAGTGTGCGCTCGGGGATTCGCACGTCGGCGAAATCGACATGCCACCTACGGTGTCGTTGTAAACCCCTCTGACCGTTTTGAGACCGTTCAGGTACCCCGTACGGCGGAGTCGCGTGTCATCCTCGGCGCCCATTCCGGTGACGCTTCACGGTCGGGTAGGTTGGGCCGCATGAATGCGGAGAGTGACGAGCGACGGAAGGCCGCCGGCCCGGCGGACGCCGGCGCTGCGGGGGACGGTACGCAGGGGGACGTCGAGAAGGTGGACGGCGCGCACGAGGAGCCGGCGCTCGGCTCCCGGGCGCCGCGGTTCATCAAGGCATCCAAGCCGCTGCATCTGAGCTGGCAGGTGGGTGTTTTCCTGGTCGGCCTGGCGGTGGTCGTGGGTGGCGTGATCATGCTGCCGCTGCCCGGTCCGGGCTGGCTGGTGATCTTCGGTGGCATGGCGATCTGGGCCACCGAGTTCGTCTGGGCGCAGCTCGTGCTGCGCTGGACGAAACGGAAAGTGACCGAGGCGGCGCACAAGGCGCTCGATCCGCGGGTGCGCCGGCGCAATATGGCACTCACCGCCATCGGTCTGGCGATCATTGCGGTCGGCGTGGCGATCTACGTCTCGAAATTCGGTTTCGAGATGCCGTGGAAGGTCGGTCAGTGAGCTTCGGCTGACCCCGGGGTGGTCAGGAGCATCCGTTGACATGCGGTAATGTTTCCTCTGCGCCCGGGCGATTAGCTCAGCGGGAGAGCGCTTCGTTCACACCGAAGAGGTCACTGGTTCGAACCCAGTATCGCCCACCACCGACCGAGGGTCCGAAGGCTTCAAGCCTTCGGACCCTCGGTCTTTTCGCTGCCGGGACGCCTCCGGGCGGGCCGCCCGGCTCCACCCGGACGGCCCGGACCGGTCAGCGCATCCGCCCCAGCGTGTCCCGCACCCTCCGGGCGTCCCGCAGCCGCTGCTCGTACGTCGCGCCGACGGCGAGCAGCAGCAGACCCGCGACCGCGGGCGGCAGCCAGCGGGGGAGCGCGTCGACCACCTGGACGATGTACGGGGCGAGCTCGTGCAGCGCGACCAGGCCCAGCACCGTCCCGCCGAGCAGCAGCGGCGCCCGGAGCCGCCACCGCGCGCCGGCCAGGGTGAGCCCCAGCGCGGCCATCCCCAGCAGCAGCGGGCGCAGCCAGTGCGGGTCGCTCCAGGCGGCGGCGAGACTCGGCAGCAGCGTCGCCGCCAGCCCGGGGCCGTACGCCGCCCAGGAGGACACCGACGGGTCCCGGCGGCGCCGGAGGAGCCCCAGGGCGAGCGCGGGGACGGTCACCGGGAGCGTGTACGCCTCCGGGGTCGCGACGCCGTACGCCGCCAGCCGCACCCAGGTCGCGCACACCAGCAGCGCGGCGGCCGCGTGGGCGGCGGCGCGGCGGTCCGGCCGCAGCGCGGTCCCGGCGGCCAGCAGGCCGGCCAGCGCGAGGACCGCGGCGAGGGCCGGCGCGTCACCCGCCGCGAGACCGACGGCCAGGAGCGCGGTGCCGTAGGCCGCGCACTCCACGGGCAGCCCCGCCGGGAGGGCGCGCAGCCGCGCCGCGACGGACGCGGCGACGGCCGCCACCCCCAGCACCGCGAACGCCGTCCGGGGGGCCGGCAGCCCTGCCGCGGCGCCCAGGGCGACGGAGAGCCCCGCCGCGCACACCACCGCGGCCGTCGCCGTCACCGGCTGCCGCGGACGCCCGGGCGGCGCCGCAGCGGCCGTGAGGGCCACCAGCAGCGAGCCGAGCACGCCGAGCGTCACCGACTCGTCCGCCAGCCCCCAGCCCACGGCGACGAGGCCGGTGACGACCGCGCAGACCAGTGCGGCCGGCGCGGAGGGAACGCGGCCGAGCGTCGCCGAGGCGATCAGCAGCACCGCGGCCTGGGCCACGAGCAGTGCCACCGCGACCGGATACGGCAGGTCCAGGGCGACCGGCAGGACCGTCCCCGCCGCACCGAACAGGGCCACCGCCGCGCCGGACAGCGCCGCCCGCCGGGGCTCCGCCGCCACCGCGCGGCGCACTCCGAGGGCCACGGCCGCGACCGCCGCGAGCACGGCCGGGACGGCGAGCGTGGCCTGCCACGGCGATCCGCCGCCGACCGCGGCCAGGGCCCCCTCCGGCGCGCCCGCCCACACCCGGTCGAGCCTGCCCAGCGGTCCGAGGGCGACGGCGGCTACCACCGGCAGCGTCCAGAGCACCGCCGCCGCGTGCACCGCGGCCGCGGTACCGGCGAGGCCCGCCGCCACCGCGCGCTGTCGCGGCAGCGCGCGGGCCGCCGGCAGCAGCAGGGCCGCGGCGAGCACGGGGCCCAGGACCGCCCACTGCCCCGGCAGCGCGAACCGCAGCACCCCGCCGGTGGCCACCACCGCGCACAGGCCGCTCGCCGCCGCCGGGCACACCGCTGCCCGGGATCCGGCACCGGAGGACGGGCGCCGCCAGGCCGCGCCCAGGCCCAGGGCCGCGCCCACCAGCAGCAGCCCGGCGGCCCGCACCGCGGTACCGGCCGTGGGCGCGGTGACCGACAGGACGCCGGCCAGGAGCGCCCCCACGCCGCCCGTCACCGCACCGGACACGGCCGCCACCGGCCGCGCCCCGGGGGCGTGGCAGCGAAGCACGAGCACCAGGTCGAAGGCCGCCGTGCCCAGCAGGGCGGCACCGAGGCCGAACGGACCGGCGTCCGCCACCGCCCACAGCGGCAGCGGCAGCTGGGCCAGCGCGACCGCGACCGGGGACGGCAGCCGGAGCCCGGCGCCGGGGCCGGGCGCGGGACCGCCGAGCCACCGGCCGTAGGCCGCCCAGCCCGCCGCCAGCACCCCGCTCACCACGGCCGTGTAGCCGGTCCCGTCGGTTCCGGGCAGCGCCACCCGGTGGAGCGCGTACGCATCCAGGGCCAGCAGCACCAGTGCCAGGCAGGCCACCGACTCCGCGGTCGAGGTCAGGGACCGGCGCAGCAGCAGCGCCGGCGTGCCCAGCGCCGCCAGCGTCAGGGCGCCCAGGACGGCCGACCGGCCGCCGATGCCCAAGTGCCCCCAGCTGACGACCGTGAAGGCGGTCACCGCGATGGCGAGCAGCACACCTCCCAGCCCCAGCAGCAGGTTCTGCACCGTCGGCGGCTGCGTCTCGCCGCGCGTGCGGGCGGGGGCCGCGGCGGCCGGAACGCCCCAGGCCGGAACCGGGCCCATCCGGTGCAGCCGCTCCAGCAGTTGGCCGCGGAGCGCGAGCAGCCGGGAGCGTTCCCCCTCCACCCGGGCCAGCGCGAGGTCGAGTCGGCGCAGTTCGTTCTCCAGGCCCGCTCGCCCGGACTCCGCCGGGCCGGCGGGCGCGGGCGGGTTCCCCTGCGGGTCCGGGGCGGCGGCGGGTGACGGATTGTCCATGACAGGCGAGTCTGGTGCCGCGGTCGCGGCCGGGACATGGGTATCCGTACTCACCCCGGCTGAGTACGTCGCCGTGCCGGCGGCGGATCCGGCGGAGGAGGGGCGTCCGCTTCGGGCTCCCCATACGTGCCGGGGTGCCGGGACCCGAGGGCCGCCGCGGCCTGCGCCGCTGCCCGCGGATGCCGTTTGAACGAACTCTCCCGAGCACTGTATTGTTCAGGCCGTGCCGAGAGCGCAGCTCACGGCACAAGGGGGCGATTAGCTCAGTGGGAGAGCGCTTCGTTCACACCGAAGAGGTCACTGGTTCGAACCCAGTATCGCCCACCCCCAGCAGGCCGGGACGCCAACAGGCGGCCCGGCCTTCGCCGTTGATGCGCGCGTGCGTCTGCCGTGGTTCCCGGCCGGGGCTCGGGGCGTCCGGAGATGTCTGATTGATTCGAATCGGCGAGGGATGCGCCGAAGGTCCGTCGAACCGTTGGCCGTTCATGCTCCGCACGCCGGGCGGGTGGCCGAACGGTCCGGTGCGGGCCCGGCTCGGCGTCTCCGGCGGGCGGGGGACTCAGGCGGCGGCGGGCATCGCGGGGCGCAGCGGCCACGCCGGGTCGACCGCCTCGGGTGTGCCGTTGTGCGCGAACCACTCCTGCAGTCCGCGTGCCTGCGCCGCATGCCAGACGGCCTGCCGGGCGTGCATCTCGGCCGCGCTCAGCCGTTCCAGCCGTGCGGCGAAACGGCGCCCCACCGTCCGTACGACCTCCAGTGCGGCCACCGCGTCGGCCGCCGCGTCATGGGCGCCGGCCAGGGGTACGTCGTAGTGCTCGCACAGGTCGGTGAGCGTCCGGCGGCCCTTGCGGTAGCGGTCCAGGTGCTTGTCGAGCACCCGCGGGTCCAGGACGCACAGCGAGGCACCCCCCAGGTAGCCGGCCAGCGACGAGGCGCGGTGCCGTTTCAACTCCCGGTCCAGCAGGGTCAGATCGAAGGGAGCGTTCATCACCACCAGCGGCGTCCCGGCCGCGCACTGGGTCGCCAGGGCGCGCGCCACCTCCTCCATCACCGGTGCGGGCCACCGGCCGTGCCGCTGGAGATGGTCCTCGGTCAGCCCGTGCACCGCGGTTGCCCCCTCGGGCACCGGCACGCCCGGATTGACGAGCCAACGGGTCACCAGCGGCATCGAGCCGGGCGCGCTCTGCAGCACCAGCGCCGCGGAGACGATCCGGTCCTGCTCGACGTCGACCCCGGTGGTCTCGGTGTCGAACGCGGCGAGTGGTCCGTCGAACCAGCACGGCATGTCACAACTCCTCTCGCGAACCCGGCCGATGAGCACCGGCAGATGAGCAACGGTCCCCGCCCGACCGGGTGATACCCGGGCCGTTTGTTCCGTACGCCGGGCGGAGACAACACATATGACGGATCGTTCGGAAATAGTCGGTCCACTGCTCGGTCCACTGCTCGTCGGGGTCCACGGCTCGGACAAGGGACCGGCAAGGCCCGGAAGGCTCTTCGGACATGGCGCTCGCCCAGCCCGAACCTGGGGGCATATCCCGTGCCGGTCACGGGACGGGGCCGCTGCCGGAGCGGATCGCACCGCTGCGCGGCTCACTCGCCACGACCGCCTGCATGGAGACCCTGCAGGTGGGATACCTCCACGCGGTCGCGGCGGCGGCCGGGTGCTCGCTCGCCCAGCCGTTCCCGGACAACGGGATCGACTGGCACGTCAGCCACGGCGCCCCCGGCCATGCCGTCGACGACGAAGTGACGATCAAGGTGCAGCTCAAGTGCACCTACCAGACGGCCCCGCGCCCGGCCGGGCCCGCCTTCTCCTTCACGCTGGACAACGACCACCTGGTGAAGCTGGCCCGCACCCCGGTGGCGGTGCACAAGATCCTCGTCGTGATGCTGGCGCCGCGACGGCCCGAGGAGTGGCTGCGCGCCTCCCACGACTGCCTCGAACTGCGGCACTGCTGCTACTGGATCAACCTCGCCGGTCACCCCGTGACGGGCCGGCGCAGGACCACTGTCCGGATCCCGACCGCACGGATCTTCGACGACCGCGCGCTCTGCGAGATCATGACCCGCGTCGGGGTGGGAGGGAGACCTTGATGCACCGGCCGTCCGACGAGCCCGTACGACCGCAGCACCGGGACGCCGGGGGACCGCCGCCCGGCGGCGCCTGCCCCGACCCCGAACAGCTGGATCCCGCCGTCCTCGCCGCACTGCTGGCCCGGCACGGCTGGCGGCGGCGGGGCGGCGCGGCCGGCCGGTACAGCCGCTGGACGCCGCCCGGGCCCGGTGCCGGCACCAGCCTGCTGGTGCCGGAGCGCCGCGCCTTCCCCGACGCCGCCGACCTGCTGGCCGAGGCCCTCACCGCCCTGTCCCGCAGCCCCGCCCCCTCCGCCCGTGACGTCCTCGTCGGACTCTCCGTGCCCAGCGACGAGGTCCGCTGGTGGCGCCAGGTGCCGGAGGACGGCGGCGGTGCCGCGCCGTGGCCCGCCCACGAGCGGCTGCGGGCCGGGGCCCGGGCGATGCTCCTCGCCGGTGCGCTCGCCGCCCGTGGCCGGGCCGGCTACCACGGGGCGCGCCACCAGGCGCAGGCCGAAGCGGCCCTGGAACCGGTGCTCGTCGGGGCCGGGCCGGGTGACGGGCGCCGGCTCACGGTGTTCGTACCGGCCGGCGGCGGCCGGGCCACCGTCACCACCCTGCTGCGCGCCCTGCAGGCCGCCCGCGACGCGACCGACTACCAGCGCGCCACGGGTGGAATGGAGGCGTTCGACGCGGCGGTCGGGATGGGCATGTGCCATGAGCTGGCCGAGTCGGTCGTGGCTCTCGTCCGGGGCTCCGAGGGGCTGCGGGTGACGGTGGACTGGTCACCCGCGGCCGGTGTGCCGGAGGGCTTCGCCCGCCGGCCCGAGCCGGTGGAGTTCTCCCCGGGGGACCTGCCGGCGCTCCGCGAGGCCGGAGCGCGGTACGCCCGCGACGAGCCCTCCGTGCCGGTGCGGGTCACCGGCGCGGTGGTACGGATGCGTCGCTCGGCGCCCTCGGGGCCCGGAACCGTACGGCTGCGGGTGCTCGCCGGGGCCGATGTGGCCCAGGTCCGGGTGGTGCTGGACGAGGACGCGTACCGGATCGCCGGGCAGGCCCACCTGATCGGTCTGCCGGTCCGGGTGAGCGGCCGGCTGGAGAGCCGCAGCGGCTTCCGCCGGCTCACCGGGGCCTCCGGGGTGGTGCCGGTCCCGGTGGACGAGGCCGAGCGGGACCGGCTGATGAAGTCCCTGCAGGAGAACCTCGGCTTCTTCGAGGAGGCCTGCGGGGGCGACGACTGACGCCCGAGGACGTGACGACCGAGGACTGACGCTGACGCCTGAGGCACGGGCGGGGAGCGGGCCGGCAGGTCCGCCCCGGGATCGCCGCCGCCGTGCGGCGGAGCCGTGGCCGGGGGGTCGACCCCGCTCCCCGGCCGTGCCCCGGCGGCTGTCGGTGCGCCCGCGCCGGAGCGCGAGAGCCTGCGCCCAGCCGAGCTCAGCCCAGCCCAGCCCAGCCCAGCCCGAGCCGGAGTCCGAGCCGGATCCTGGGGCCGAGCCCGAGCCCGAGCCCGAGCCCCAGCCCCAGCCCGTCCCGAGCCCGAGCCCGAGCCCGAGCCCGAGCCCGTGCCCGTGCCCGTGCCCGAGCCAGCGACCGTGCCCGCCGCCGCAGCCGAGGCGCCGGGCCGTGCCCGCTGGGAAGGCGGACCGTGCGGGCAGGACAGCGGCAGGAGCCACCGCCGCAGCGCCGCCCACGGCGAGGCCGTGCCACTCAGCCGTGCCGCTCAGAAGATCTGCGACTTCCGGTGCCGGTAGAGGTCCCGCAGCAGCGCGATCTCCGCGCCGTGATGGATGGCCTCGCGGTTGATGTGCAGCACCAGCGTGGCCATCGGCACCTCGGCGTACGGTCCCTCCGCCGGGCCGCAGGGCCGGGCCAGCTCCTCCTCGCCGAGGCCGCGCGCCCCCGCCGTCCACGCCGCGTACGCCGTGTCGAGCTGGGCGAGGGCCTCCTCGGCCGTGCCCGCGTACGCGAAGCTTTGGTAGTCGACGGGCGGACCGCCGAAGTGCGAGGCGACCCGCGCCCCGAACACCCCGACGATCAGATGGGCCAGCCGCCAGGCGACCGTCGTCACCCGCGGCGGATCGGGTTCGGGGACGGCGTAGTCGATGGTGAGGTCGCCCGCGCCCGCCGTGATCGGAGCCGTGCTCTCGCCCCGGGGCCGCACGCTCCAGCAACCGGGGACCGGCTCCCAGAAGTACTCGTCGTCGGAGAGGCCGTCCAGGCGCGGGCGCAGCTGGTTCCGCCAGTGCAGGTCGAGCTGCTCGACCAGTTGCTCGTTCCAGTCGATTGCCATGCCGCCACGCTACGGCCTGCGACGGCGCGTCCCCGGCGCACCGGGCCGGTGCCCGGCCCGGTGGTGCGCCACCCTTTAGCGGTCGGCCCGTCCGGCTCGGTACGATTCAGGGCGCGCAGCGTCCGCTGTCGCCCCCCATGAGTCAGGAGAGACCGGTGTCAGACGTCCGTGTGATCATCCAACGCGATTCCGAGCGGGAAGAGCGCGTGGTGACCACGGGCACCACGGCGGCGGAACTCCTGGGCGGCGACCGCAGCATCGTCGCCGCGCGCGTGGGCGGCCGGCTCAAGGACCTCGCGTACGAGGTCGCCGAGGGCGACGAGGTCGAGCCGGTGCTGATCGGCTCCCCGGACGGTCTGAACATCCTGCGGCACTCCACCGCGCACGTCATGGCGCAGGCCGTGCAGGAGCTCTTCCCCGAGGCCAAGCTGGGCATCGGCCCGCCCATCAAGGACGGCTTCTACTACGACTTCGACGTCGAGCAGCCCTTCCAGCCGGACGACCTCAAGCGCATCGAGAAGAAGATGCAGGAGATCGTCAAGCGCGGGCAGCGCTTCGCGCGCCGTGCCGTCTCCGACGACGCCGCCCGCGAGGAGCTGGCCGAGGAGCCGTACAAGCTGGAGCTGATCGGCCTCAAGGGCTCCGCCGCCGAGGCCGCCGAGGGCGCGTCCGCCGAGGTCGGCGCCGGTGAGCTCACCATGTACGACAACCTCGACGCGAAGACCGGCGACCTGTGCTGGAAGGACCTCTGCCGCGGTCCGCACCTGCCGACCACCCGCGTCGTCCCGGCGTTCAAGCTGATGCGCTCCGCCGCCGCCTACTGGCGCGGCAGCGAGAAGAACAAGCAGCTCCAGCGGATCTACGGCACCGCCTGGCCGTCCAAGGACGAGCTGAAGGCGCACCTGGACTTCCTCGCCGAGGCCGAGAAGCGCGACCACCGCAAGCTCGGCTCCGAGCTGGACCTCTTCTCCATCCCCGAGGACATCGGCTCCGGCCTCGCGGTCTTCCACCCCAAGGGCGGCATCATCCGCCGGGTCATGGAGGACTACTCCCGCAAGCGGCACGAGGAGGCGGACTACGAGTTCGTCTACACCCCGCACGCCACCAAGGGGAAGCTGTTCGAGAAGTCGGGCCACCTGGACTGGTACGCCGACGGCATGTACCCGCCCATGCAGCTCGACGAGGGCGTGGACTACTACCTCAAGCCCATGAACTGCCCCATGCACAACCTGATCTTCGACGCGCGGGGCCGCTCGTACCGCGAACTGCCGCTGCGGCTCTTCGAGTTCGGCACGGTCTACCGCTACGAGAAGTCGGGCGTCGTGCACGGCCTGACCCGGGCCCGCGGCTTCACCCAGGACGACGCGCACATCTACTGCACCCGTGAGCAGATGGCGGACGAGCTGGACTCGCTGCTCACCTTCGTGCTGAACCTGCTGCGCGACTACGGCCTGGAGGACTTCTACCTGGAGCTGTCCACCAAGGACCCGGAGAAGTTCATCGGCTCGGACGAGAACTGGGAGCAGGCCACCCAGGCGCTCCGCGAGGCCGCCGAGAAGCAGGGCCTGGACCTGGTCATGGACCCGGGCGGCGCCGCCTTCTACGGCCCGAAGATCTCGGTCCAGGCGAAGGACGCGATCGGCCGCACCTGGCAGATGTCCACCATCCAGGTCGACTTCAACCTGCCCGACCGGTTCGACCTCGAGTACACCGCCGCCGACGGTTCCCGCCAGCGTCCGGTGATGATCCACCGCGCGCTGTTCGGCTCCATCGAGCGGTTCTTCGCGGTGCTGCTGGAGCACTACGCGGGTGCCTTCCCGGCCTGGCTCGCCCCGGTCCAGGTCGTCGGAATCCCGATCGGCGACGACCACGTCCCGTACCTGAAGGAGGTCGCCGCCAAGCTCCGGGCCAAGGGCATCCGCATCGAGGTGGACGGCTCCTCCGACCGGATGCAGAAGAAGATCCGCAACGCCCAGAAGGCGAAGGTCCCGTTCATGCTGATCGCGGGCGACGACGACGTCTCCAAGGGCGCGGTCTCCTTCCGCTACCGCAACGGCGAGCAGAAGAACGGCGTGCCGGTCGACGAGGCCGTCGCCGAGATCCTGCAGGCCGTCGAGGACCGCGTCCAGGTCTGATCAGCCGCGCCCGCCCCCGGAGTCCGGACCCGTTCCGCCGCCCTCCGGGGGCGTACGGCTCTCCGGGGGGCGGCGCGTCCCCTGCACCCCCTCCCGGTAGCTCTGCACCAGCCAGGAGGAGAACACCCCGACCACCGCGCCGATCAGCCCGACGCCGACGGCCATCAGGACGGCCGCCACGACCCTGCCGAGCGGCGTGATGGGCACCGCGTCGCCGTAACCGGTGGTGGAGAGCGTCACACAGGCCCACCACACCGCGTCACCGAAGGTCGTGATCGTGGCCCCGGGGGCGTGGCGCTCCGCCCGGTAGACGGCCAGGCTGGCGGAGTAGCCCAGCAGCAGCGCGGTCAGCAGGGTCAGCGACATGACCTGGCCCTCCAGGCTCATGCGCGATTCCCGGTGGCGGGTCTGCGCCGCCGCGTAGGCGTGCATCATCCGCAGCGGGCGCAGCAGCGGCAGCAGCATCACCAGCAGGTCCAGCCAGCGGCGCCGGACGAACTCGCCCCGGGGCCGGCTGAGCGCCAGCCGGCCGAAGTAGTCGATGCCGAAGACCGTCCACGTCCCGACGGTCACCGAGAGCCAGAAGTCGTACCAGCCCGGTGACAGGCCGGGGACCAGCACATGCACCGAGTACGCCGTGAGGTACAGCAGGGATGCCAGGAGCAGCGGGAACTCGGCGTGCCGTTCCCACCGCTGCACCCGGCTGTTGTCGTCCATCGGTTCAGCATCCCGGCCGGGGCCGCGGCATCCGCCCCGGCGACACGCCGCGAACGGGCGAAGTCATATGCTGCACACCATGACGAGTGAGCCGGAACAGCAGATCGGAGTGGGGACGCAGGACGCGTTCCAGCGCCTGTGGACGCCCCACCGGATGGCTTACATCCAGGGGGAGAACAAGCCGACGGGGCCGGGCGCCGGGGACGGCTGCCCGTTCTGCACCATCCCGGAGAAGTCCGACGAGGACGGCCTCGTCCTCGCCCGGGGCGAGCACGTCTACGCGGTGCTGAATCTGTACCCGTACAACGGCGGGCACCTCATGGTCGTCCCGTTCCGGCACGTCGCCGACTACACCGACCTCGACGCCGCGGAGACCGCCGAGCTGGGCGAGTTCACCAAGGCGGCCATGCGGGCGCTGCGCACCGCGTCCGGGGCCCACGGCTTCAACATCGGGATGAACCAGGGCACCGTCGCCGGCGCCGGGATCGCCGCGCACCTGCACCAGCACGTGGTGCCGCGCTGGGGCGGGGACACCAACTTCATGCCGGTCGTCGGCCACACCAAGGTGCTGCCGCAGCTCCTCGCCGACACCCGCCGGATGCTGGCGGAGGCCTGGCCGGCCTCCTGAACCGCGCGACGGGCCCGGCGCCTGCAGCCGTGCGAAGGGCCCGTGGGGAGCGCGCTCCCCACGGGCTCTCGTGCCGCTCGTGCCGCTGCCGGGCGGCTACGCGTTGTAGACGTCCGCCTGCCGCGGCTCCGCGCCCTGCACCGCGCCGCTGAGGAAGGTCGAGCGGGTGCCGAAGTTCTCGGTGTCCACGCCGTTCTCCGCCAGCACCTTGATCGCCGCCGAGTGCACCACCCGCAGCACCGGGGTGGCCGCCCGCAGCGCGTCGTCGGCCATGAAGCGGTGCCGCCACGGCTGGTCAGCCCAGGCGTGCCGCAGGCCGAACGGCTCCGGCAGCGACAGCTTCCCGCCGAGGTAGTCGAGGACCGACGGGAACCAGGTGAGCGGGGCGCGCGCGGACAGCCGCACGACCTCCCGGGGATCCACCAGCGGCAGGTTCACCGTCCGGGTCTCCCAGAACTTGACGCTCTTGGAGACCTCCTTGGTCTTCGCCGCGGGCTTGGTGGTGAACAGCGGGTGCACCGGCCCCAGCGCGTGGCCCGTCACCTCGATCCGCAGCGTGTGGTGCAGCACGGTGACGGTGACCAGCAGGGTGATCACCAACTGGCCGTCCCACAGCACGAACTGGACACCCAGGTAGTGCCGGTTGCCGCTGCCGAACTGCTGCTCGTTGCAGATGCGCTGTATCTCGGCGCTCTTGATCTGGAAGTGGTCGGTCTCCGCGCCGTTCGGCCGGGACACCTCGGCGGCGTTCTCCCCGATCGGCGACACCACCCAGTGCGTCACCGAGGGGGTGGGGAAGCCGCCGGTGTGCAGCGGGCCGCGCTCCAGCAGCCGCAGCTGGTCGTGGACCGCGCGGATGACGTCCCAGCTGCGGAACGGGTTGATCTCCTTGTCGGGGTCGCTGGAGACCAGCTGCTCCGCCAGGTGCCAGCTGCCCCAGCGGGTGCCCATGCCGAGTATCCCCTTGGGGCCGGCGTAGAAGACCAGATTGCTGCGCTGCTCGGCGCTGAGCATGGCCAGACCCTGCCGGAGCCGTTCGGCGCTGGTCTCGTTCGGGTTGCCCGGCACCGCCTCGGGGATCTTCGCCCCGATGCCGCCGCCCGACAGCAGCCCCTCCCAGCGCTCCCGGAGGTCCTTGGCGGTGCTCTCGCAGACCCGCTTGGCCACCAGCCAGCCGACCACCGGAACGAGCATGACGAACCGCAGGTACAACGAGAGCGCGCCGGTCATCGGCGGCTTCAGCAGCAGCATCACGGCCAGGCCGCCCACCGCCACCAGCACGACGCTCCCCAGCGCCCCCGCACCCGACTTCTGCCCCCCGGCCAGCGTCCGGCGCAGCTGGAACGCGGAGAGCCACACCAGCATGCCCGGCAGGAACAGCAGCCCGAAGACCGCCATCACCACGGTCAGCCGGGCGTCGCGCTCCTTGCGGATCCGGTTGGCGGCCAGGCAGTGCTCGACGACGGCCTGCGGTTCGGTGCCGAAGGACTGGATCAGCGCGGGCCGGGCGCCGCCCAGCATCCGCACCTGGACGGCACGGGAGAAGGCCTCACCGAGGTTCGGCTCGAACAGGGACAGTTTCGGCGCCGTGATCTTTGACTTGTGCCACTCGTTGTTCGCCTTCAGCACATCCGCGACCGGGCTGTCCCGATACGCGGCGGAGGCCAGGGCACTGGTCGCCGCCGTCTGCCCGTCGGAGCCGGACAGCGGGACCTGTGCCCCGGGACTGAAGTCGAAACTGCCCTCTGTCACTACCGCCCCCAACACCGCTCGGTATCCGCTGCTGCGGCTCTTCCCGGCAGCAACGCCCCGCACACCTTCTGAACTGCATCTCAGCGTATCCGCGGTGAGCCGCCCGCCGCACGGCAGTTGAGGCGGGCGGCAGGTCAACTATGCGCCGGATCCAGCCTGTTCACGGATCTTGGTGGCGAGCTGCGGCGGCATCGGCTCGTGCCGCGAGTACGCACGGCTGAACCGCCCGGTGCCGTGCGACAGGGACCGCAGGTCCACCGCGTACCGGCCGATCTCGATCTCGGGGATCTCGGCCCGGACGAGGGTGCGCCCCGCCCCGGCCTGTTCGGTGCCGACCACCCGGCCCCGGCGGCTCGAGAGGTCGCTCATGACCGGGCCGACGTACTCGTCCGCGACCAGCACCTTGACCTCGGCGTACGGCTCCAGCAGATGGATGTGGGCCTCGGCCGCCGCCTCGCGCAGCGCCAGTGCGCCCGCCGTCTGAAAAGCGGCGTCGGAGGAGTCGACCGAGTGCGCTTTGCCATCCAGCAGGGTGACCCGGACGTCCACCAGTTCGTACCCGGCGGCGACCCCGCGGAGGGCCTGGGCGCGGACGCCCTTCTCCACCGAAGGGATGAATTGCCGCGGCACGGCACCGCCGACGACCTTGTCCACGAACTCGATGCCGGAGCCCGCCGGCAGCGGCTCCACCTCGATCTCGCAGATCGCGTACTGCCCGTGCCCGCCGGACTGTTTGACGTGCCGGCCGCGCCCCGCGGACCGTTCGCCGAACGTCTCGCGCAGCGACACCCGGTGCGGTACGGCGTCGACCCGGACGCCGTACCGGCTGCGCAGCCGCTCCAGCGCCACATCCACATGTGCCTCGCCCAGGCACCACAGCACCACCTGGTGGGTGTCGGGATTCTGCTCCAGGCGCATCGTCGGGTCCTCGGCGACCAGCCGGGACAGCCCCTGGGACAGCTTGTCCTCGTCCGGCTTGCTGTGTGCCTCGATCGCCACCGGCAGCAGCGGGTCGGGCATCACCCACGGCTCCATCAGCAGCGGACCGTCCTTGGCCGACAGGGTGTCGCCGGTCTCGGCGCGGCTCAGTTTCGCCACACAGGCCAGGTCGCCCGCGATCGCCTGGGGCAGTACCCGCTGCTGCTTGCCGAACGGGGCGGAGAGCGCGCCGATGCGCTCGTCCACGTCGTGGTCCTCGTGGCCGCGGTCCTCCAGGCCGTGGCCGGACACATGCACCGTCTCGTCGGGGCGCAGCGTCCCGGAGAACACCCGGACCAGACTGATCCGGCCCACGTACGGGTCGGAGGTGGTCCGGACCACCTCCGCGGCCAGCGGCCCGTCCGGATCGCAGGCCAGGGCGGGCCGGGGCGCGCCGTCCGGGGTGGTGACCGCGGGGGCCTCGCGCTCCAGCGGCGTCGGGAACCCGCCGGTGATCAGCTCCAGGAGCTCCACCGTCCCGATGCCCTGCCGGCTGCCCTCGGCCGCGGGGGCGGCGGCCAGCACCGGGTGGAACGTCCCGCGGGCGACCGCCCGTTCCAGGTCCTGGATCAGGGTCTTGACGTCGATCTCCTCGCCGCCGAGGTAGCGGTCCATCAGGGTCTCGTCCTCGCTCTCGGCGATGATCCCCTCGATGAGCCGGTTGCGCGCCTCCTCGATCAGCGGCAGGTGCTCGGGGTCCGGTGCCCGCTCGGTCCGTTCCCCCGAGGAGTAGTCGAAGACCCGCTGGGAGAGCAGGCCGATCAGCCCGGCCACCGGCGCGTGTCCGTCCGGGCCCTCCGCGCCGTGCAGCGGGAGGTAGAGCGGCAGCACCGCGTCCGGGTCGTCGCCCCCGAAGGCCTGGCCGCACACCGCCGTCATCCCCTCGAAGTCGGCGCGCGCCGACTCCAGGTGGGTCACCACGATCGCCCGCGGCATGCCCACCGCGGCGCACTCCTCCCACACCATGCGGGTCGAGCCGTCCACGCCGTCCGCCGCCGAGACGACGAAGAGGGCCGCGTCCGCTGCCCGCAGACCGGCCCTCAACTCCCCGACGAAATCGGCGTATCCGGGGGTGTCCAGAATATTGATCTTGACTCCGCCCCACTCCACCGGAACGAGGGAGAGCTGTACCGAACGCTGCTGGCGGTGCTCGATCTCGTCGTAGTCGGAGAGCGTGCCGCCGTCCTCGACCCGGCCCGCCCGGTTCACCGCGCCCGCCGCGAGGGCGAGGGCTTCCACCAGCGTCGTCTTTCCGGAGCCGCTGTGGCCGACCAGCACCACATTCCGAATGGCGGAGGGCCGGTCGGCCGTCGCCGCCCTGCCGGCGGCCCCGGGGTGGGTGTTCGTCTTGTCGCCCATGTGCGTCGCCTCCCGGTCTGCACCTGTTGCGTTCTTCGAGCTTTCCACCCCCGTCACGATGCGTCCATACGTCGTACCCGCGACAGCGGGCGCGGGTGCCCCGCAGTGCGCCGGTGCGGGCCTGGCTACGATGGGGCCACCGGTGGCCACTGGGGCCGCGCGGCGCCCCCTACCCTCCGGGAAGGCCATGCTGAACAAGTACGCGCGTGCGTTTTTCACGCGTGTTCTCACACCGTTCGCCGCGCTGCTGTTGCGCCTGGGGGTCAGTCCGGACGCGGTGACCCTCGCCGGGACCACCGGTGTGGTGGCGGGTGCCCTGGTCTTCTTCCCCCGCGGAGAGCTCTTCTGGGGCACCATGGTGATCACCCTGTTCGTCTTCTCGGACCTGGTGGACGGCAACATGGCCCGGCAGTTGGGCAGGTCGAGCCGGTGGGGTGCCTTCCTGGACTCCACGCTCGACCGGGTCGCGGACGCCGCGATCTTCGGCGGGCTGGCGCTCTGGTACGCGGGCCGCGGGGACGACCTGCTGCTCTGCGCCGTCACGATCTTCTGCCTGGCCAGCGGGCAGGTCGTCTCGTACACCAAGGCGCGGGGCGAGAGCATCGGCCTGCCGGTGAACGTCAACGGCCTGGTGGAGCGGGCCGAACGGCTGGTGATCACGCTGGTCGCGGCCGGGCTCGCCGGGCTGCACACGTTCGGTGTGCCGCACATCGACATCCTGTTGCCGATCGCGTTGTGGATCGTCGCCGTGGGCAGCCTGGTCACGCTCGGGCAGCGGATGGTCACCGTACGCCGGGAGGCCGCGGAGGCCGACGGCACGGCCGCCGCACAGGGGAGTGAGGCGACATGAAGCACCGGATCACCGACGCGCTGTACGGGCTCGGCTGGGGCACGGTCAAGCACCTGCCGGAGCCGGTGGCCACGGCGCTCGGCCGGCGGATCGCCGACACGGTCTGGAAGCGCCGCGGCAAGGGCGTGCTGCGGCTGGAGTCCAACCTCGCCCGGGTCGTCCCGGACGCGGGCCCGCAGCGCCTCGCGGAGCTGTCCCGGGCCGGTATGCGCTCGTACCTGCGCTACTGGATGGAGTCCTTCCGGCTGCCGGCCTGGAGCAAGGAGCGGGTGGCGGGCGGCTTCGAGGTCAAGGACGTGCACCTGCTGGAGGAGGGGCTGGCGAGCGGCCGCGGGGTGATACTCGCGCTGCCCCACCTGGCCAACTGGGACCTCGCCGGCGCCTGGGTCACCACCGCGCTCGGGGTGCCCTTCACCACGGTCGCCGAGCGGCTGGAGCCCGCGACGCTCTACGACCGGTTCGTCGCCTACCGCGAGGGACTGGGCATGGAGGTGCTGCCGCACAGCGGCGGCAGCGCGTTCGGCACCCTCGCCCGGCGGCTGCGCGCCGGCGGGCTGGTCTGCCTGGTCGCCGACCGGGACCTGTCCGCCTCCGGCGTCGAGGTCTCGTTCTTCGGCGACGCGGCCCGGATGCCCGCCGGCCCCGCGATCCTCGCCCAGCAGACCGGCGCGCTGCTGCTGCCCGTCACCCTCTGGTACGACGGGACGCCGGTCATGCGCGGCCGGATCCACCCGGCCATCGAGGTGCCGGCGGGCGGCGACCGCACCTCGCGCACCGCCACGATCACCCAGGCCCTGGCCGATGTGTTCGCCGCGGGCATCGCCGAGCACCCCGAGGACTGGCACATGCTCCAGCGGCTGTGGATCAAGGATCTCGAGCCCCGCCCCGACCGCCCGGCCGCCCCCGGAACGGCAGAGACCGGAACGGAGACAGCGTGAGGATCGGCATCGTCTGCCCGTACTCGTGGGACGTACCGGGCGGCGTCCAGTTCCACATCCGCGACCTGGCCGAGCACCTGATCCGGCTGGGCCACGAGGTGTCCGTCCTGGCCCCGGCGGACGACGAGACGCCGCTGCCGCCGTACGTCGTCTCCGCCGGGCGGGCCGTCCCGGTGCCGTACAACGGCTCGGTGGCCCGGCTGAACTTCGGCTTCCTCTCCGCCGCGCGGGTGCGCCGCTGGCTGCACGACGGCGACTTCGAGGTGCTGCACATCCACGAGCCCACCTCGCCGTCGCTGGGGCTGCTGTCCTGCTGGGCGGCGCAGGGGCCGATCGTGGCGACCTTCCACACCTCGAACCCGCGCTCCCGCGCCATGATCGCCGCGTATCCGATCCTGCAGCCCGCGCTGGAGAAGATCAGCGCGCGCATCGCGGTGAGCGAGTACGCCCGGCGGACCCTCGTCGAGCACCTGGGCGGGGACGCGGTCGTGATTCCCAACGGCGTCGAGGTGAACTTCTTCGCCGGCGCCGAGCCCAAGCCCGAGTGGCAGGGCGACACCGCCCGCGCGGCCGCGCAGCGGTCCGGCGGTGACACCGACGGGCCCGTACCGGCCGCGGGCGAGGGGCGGACGATCGGCTTCATCGGCCGGATCGACGAATCCCGCAAGGGCCTGCCGGTGCTGATGAAGGCGCTGCCCGGAATCCTCGCCGAACGGCCGGAGACCCGGCTGCTGGTCGCCGGGCGCGGCGACGAGGAGGAGGCCGTCGCGGGGCTCCCCGCCGAGTTCCGGGACCGGGTCGAGTTCCTCGGCATGGTCAGCGACGAGGACAAGGCGCGCCTGCTCCGCAGTGTCGACCTCTACGTGGCGCCGAACACCGGCGGCGAGAGCTTCGGGATCATCCTCGTCGAGGCCATGAGCGCGGGCGCCCCGGTGCTCGCCAGCGATCTGGACGCGTTCGCCCAGGTGCTCGACGGGGGAGAGGCCGGGGAGCTGTTCGCCAACGAGGACGCGGACGCGCTGGCCCGCAGCGCGGTGCGGCTGCTGGGCGACCCGGCACGCCTGGCCGAGCTGCGCGAGCTGGGCAGCCGGCACGTCCGGCGGTTCGACTGGGGGACGGTCGGCGCGGACATCCTGGCGGTCTACGAGACGGTGACCGACGGCGCGGCCTCGGTGGCGGCCGACGACCGCACCACGGGGCTGCGCGCCCGGCTGGGGCTGGCCCGCGGCTGACTCCGCCGCCCCGCCGGGGCCTGTCGCCGGTCCTGTGTCCGGAGGCGGTGCCCCGGGGGCCGCGCCGCGTGGATCGGCCGCGGCTCGGCTCGGGCCGGGTGTTCGCGCCGCTGCCGCGTGCTGCAGCCGCAGCGGCCCGGAAGCGGAGGCCGCTTGCGTGCGTGGCCCGGAAGCGGAGGCCGCACCGCACGACCCCCCGCGGCTCGGCCCGCCCCGGGCGCTCGGGCCGGCTGCCGCGTGCGGGTGCGTCCCGCGGCGGCCGGTACTGTGACCCGGCGTGAGCACCTTGATCTGGATCGCAGTCGCCCTGCTCCTCGTCGGCGTCTACCTCAGCTGGACGGCCGGCCGCCTCGACCGGCTGCACGCCCGGATCGACGCCGCCCGGGCCGCGCTCGACGCCCAACTGCTGCGCCGCGCCTCGGTGGCCCAGGAACTGGCCACGGCAGGGGTGCTCGACCCGGCCGCGTCGATCGTGCTCTACGAGGCCGCGCACTCCGCCCGCCAGACCGAGGAGGAGCACCGCGAGGTCGCCGAGAGCGAGCTCAGCCAGGCGCTGCGGGCGGTGTTCGCGGAGACCCAGCAGGTCGAGGCGGTACGCGAGGCTCCGGGCGGCGAGGAGGCGGCCGGGGAGCTGGCCGCCGCCGTCCGCCGTGTCCCGATGGCCCGGCGCTTCCACAACGACGCCGTACGGGCCGCTCGGGCGCTGCGGCGGCACCGCACCGTGCGCTGGTTCCGGCTCGCCGGACACGCGCCGTTCCCGCTGGCCTTCGAGATGGACGACGAGCCCCCGGCGGCCCTCGCGGACCGCCCGTCCTGAGCGGCGCGGGGCCGTCCGCGAAGACGCCCGCCCCGGGCCGATCCGCCGGTGACCGGCCCGGCGGCCACCCGTCGGGTCCCGCCGCGTGGGGCGACCGCGGCCGCGCCCCCGGCCCCTGCGGGCCACCGGCGGACGATTGGCCCTTGTCGCGGACCCGCGCGGCAGGGTTGTCTCGTCCGTGCAGCAGTGCGGCGGCCCGCCCGGAACCGGATGGCCGGTCGGAGGCGGGTTCGAACGGGCCTACGATGGGCCCATCGCACATTCGTCATCGAGTGAGGTCAAACCGTGTCCACCACGCCCACCAGCACGTCCGCCAACGCCTCCAACGGGACTCCCGAGACCGGCACCGCGCGCGTCAAGCGCGGCATGGCCGAGCAGCTCAAGGGCGGCGTGATCATGGACGTCGTCACGCCGGAGCAGGCGAAGATCGCCGAGGACGCCGGTGCCGTGGCGGTCATGGCCCTGGAGCGGGTGCCCGCCGACATCCGCAAGGACGGCGGCGTGGCCCGGATGTCCGACCCGGACATGATCGACGGCATCATCAACGCCGTCTCCATCCCGGTGATGGCCAAGTCCCGGATCGGCCACTTCGTCGAGGCCCAGATCCTCCAGGCGCTCGGTGTGGACTACATCGACGAGTCCGAGGTCCTCACCCCGGCCGACGAGGTCAACCACAGCGACAAGTTCGCCTTCACCACCCCGTTCGTCTGTGGTGCCACCAACCTGGGCGAGGCCCTGCGCCGCATCGCCGAGGGCGCGGCCATGATCCGCTCCAAGGGCGAGGCCGGCACCGGCAACGTCGTCGAGGCCGTCCGCCACCTCCGCCAGATCAAGAACGAGATCGGCAAGCTGCGCGCCTACGACAACAACGAGCTGTACGCCGCCGCCAAGGAGCTGCGCGCCCCGTACGAGCTGGTCAAGGAGGTCGCGGAGCTGGGCAAGCTGCCGGTCGTGCTGTTCTCCGCCGGTGGCGTCGCCACCCCGGCCGACGCCGCGCTGATGCGCCAGCTCGGCGCCGAGGGCGTCTTCGTCGGCTCCGGCATCTTCAAGTCCGGCGACCCGGCGAAGCGCGCTGCCGCGATCGTGAAGGCCACCACCTTCTACGACGACCCGAAGATCGTCGCCGATGCCTCCCGCGGCCTGGGCGAGGCCATGGTCGGCATCAACTGCGACACCCTCCCCGAGACGGAGCGCTACGCCAACCGCGGTTGGTGACAGCCGGTTCGCGGCCGCGCCGCGGTCCCACCGACTCCCCGATGGACGGCCCGCGGCGCCCGCGGGCCGTCCATCGGCCGTCCACCCCACGCATCTGCTGAGAGGCCCACCGTGTCCACCCCAGTCATCGGCGTCCTCGCCCTCCAGGGCGACGTCCGGGAGCACCTCGTGGCGCTCGCCGAGGCCGACGCCCAGGCCCGTCCCGTCCGCCGTGCCGAGGAACTCGCCGAGGTCGACGGCCTGGTGATCCCCGGTGGCGAGTCGACCACCATGTCCAAGCTGGCGGTCGCCTTCGGCGTGCTGGAGCCGCTGCGCGAGCGGGTGCGCGCGGGCCTGCCGACGTACGGCACCTGCGCCGGCATGATCATGCTGGCGAACAAGATCCTGGACGGCCGGGAGGACCAGGAGACCGTCGGCGGCATCGACATGATCGTGCGCCGCAACGCCTTCGGGCGGCAGAACGAGTCGTTCGAGGCCGCGGTGGACTTCACCGGCGTCGACGGCGGCCCGGTCGAGGGCGTCTTCATCCGGGCGCCCTGGGTGGAGTCGGTCGGTGGTGACGTCGAGGTGCTGGCCACGCACGAGGAGCACATGGTCGCCGTGCGGCAGGGCCAGGTGCTTGCCACGTCCTTCCACCCGGAGCTCACCGGGGACCACCGCGTCCACCGGCTGTTCGTGGACATGGTCCGCGGCGCCTAGGCTGTCCTGCCCGGAGCGGAGCCCGGTCCGGCCCCGGCCGCGGCGGGCGGCGCGCACGAGGAGACGAGCGGATCCCGGTAGGATCACAGGGGTTCGTTCAACATGGGTTACGTGAAGGAGACAGGCGGATGTCCGGCCACTCTAAATGGGCTACGACGAAGCACAAGAAGGCCGTGATCGATGCCAAGCGCGGCAAGCTCTTCGCGAAGCTGATCAAGAACATCGAGGTCGCGGCCCGCACCGGCGGCGGTGACCCGGACGGCAACCCCACGCTCTACGACGCCATTCAGAAGGCGAAGAAGAGCTCCGTCCCGAACAAGAACATCGACAGCGCGGTCAAGCGCGGAGCGGGCCTCGAGGCCGGCGGCGCCGACTACGAGACGATCATGTACGAGGGCTACGGGCCGAACGGTGTCGCGGTGCTCATCGAGTGCCTCACCGACAACCGCAACCGGGCCGCCTCGGACGTCCGCGTCGCCATGACCCGCAACGGCGGCTCGATGGCCGACCCGGGCTCCGTCTCCTACCTCTTCAACCGCAAGGGCGTCGTGATCGTCCCCAAGGGCGAGCTGACCGAGGACGACGTGCTCGGCGCGGTCCTCGACGCCGGTGCCGAGGAGGTCAACGACCTCGGTGAGAGCTTCGAGGTGATCAGCGAGGCCACCGACCTCGTCGCGGTCCGCACGGCCCTCCAGGGCTCCGAGATCGACTACGACTCGGCCGACGCCAACTTCGTCCCGACCATGCAGGTCGAGCTCGACGAGGACGGCGCGCGCAAGATCTTCAAGCTGATCGACGCGCTGGAGGACAGCGACGACGTGCAGAACGTCTTCGCCAACTTCGATGTGTCCGACGACGTCATGGCCAAGGTCGACGCCTGACGGCCGGTCACTTCCGCATCCGGCGACGGGCCGACGGGGACACCCCGTCGGCCCGTCGGCGTTGTGCGCGGCCGTTGTCCGAGCCGACCGATAACCTGCGGGAACACATGAACGAGGCCGGGAGCGACGGCCGGAGGGGAGGGGCCGCGATGCGGGTGCTGGGCGTGGACCCGGGGCTGACCAGGTGCGGAATCGGCGTCGTCGAGGGCGTCGCGGGCCGCCCGCTGCGCATGCTCGGCGTCGGTGTGGTCCGCACCCCGGCCGACGCCGAGATCGGGCAGCGTCTGGTCCTCATCGAGCAGGGCATCGAGCAGTGGCTGGACGAGCACCGCCCCGAATACGTCGCCGTGGAGCGGGTGTTCAGCCAGCACAACGTGCGGACGGTGATGGGCACCGCCCAGGCCAGCGCGGTCGCCATGCTCTGCGCGTCCCGGCGCGGGCTGCCCGTCGCCCTGCACACGCCCAGCGAGGTCAAGGCCGCCGTCACCGGCAGCGGCCGGGCCGACAAGGCACAGGTCGGCGCGATGGTCACCCGGCTGCTGCGGCTCGATGCACCGCCCAAGCCGGCCGACGCCGCCGACGCCCTGGCCCTCGCCATCTGCCACATCTGGCGCGCTCCCGCCGTGAACCGCCTCCAGCAGGCCCATGCGGCCGCCCGCCGCACCTCCGTTCAGCACCCCGGCCTCCGGTCCCGGGCACCCCAGAAGGGCACCACCCGATGATCGCCTTCGTCAGCGGCCCGGTCGCCGCGCTCGCCCCGGACTCCGCCGTCGTCGAGGTCGGCGGCGTCGGCATGGTGGTCCAGTGCACACCGGACACCCTCTCCGGACTGCGCGTCGGCCAGGAGGCCCGGATCGCCACCTCGCTGGTGGTCCGCGAGGATTCCCTGACGCTGTACGGCTTCCCGGACGACGACGCCCGGCAGATCTTCGAACTGCTGCAGACCGCCAGCGGCGTGGGCCCCCGCCTCGCCCAGGCGATGCTCGCCGTGCACGCCCCGGACGCACTGCGCCGGGCCGTCTCCACCGGCGACGAGAAGGCGCTCACCGCGGTGCCCGGCATCGGCAAGAAGGGTGCCCAGCGGCTGCTGCTGGAGCTCAAGGACCGGCTCGGAGAGCCGCTCGGTGCCCCCGCCGGGGCCCGCGGCGTGGGCAGCGCCGTCACCTCCTCCTGGCGCGACCAGCTGCACGCCGCACTGATCGGCCTGGGCTACGCCACCCGCGAGGCGGACGAAGCGGTGGACGCCGTCGCCCCGCAGGCCGAGGCGGCCACGGCCGAGGGAACCGCCCCGCCCGTTCCGCAGCTGCTGCGCGCGGCGCTGCAGACCCTCAACCGCAGCCGCTAGGGGGCCCGGCGTGTGGATCAGGCCGGACCGGCGCGCTGCCTGCGGTGCGGGGGAGACCTCCCCGGGGCACCGGGCGCGCCGCGAGCCCGGCAGGATGCACCGGACCGACCCCTGGCAGCCGTGCGCCGACCACCGTCGACAGATCCGAACCACATCGCGAGGCGAACCGCAGTGAACTGGGACGACACCACCCCCGAGGCAACGGAGCGACTGGTCGAGGCCGTCGCCGATGGTGAGGACCAGGCCATCGAGGCCGCGCTGCGGCCCAAGGACCTGACGGAGTTCGTCGGCCAGGAGCGGGTCCGCGAACAGCTCGACCTGGTGCTGCGGGCGGCCCGGCAGCGCGGTGCCACCGCCGACCACGTCCTGCTCTCCGGCGCCCCCGGCCTCGGCAAGACCACCCTCTCCATGATCATCGCCGCGGAGATGGGCGCCCCGATCCGCATCACCTCCGGCCCCGCCATCCAGCACGCGGGCGATCTCGCCGCGATCCTCTCCTCGCTCACCGAGGGGGAGGTGCTGTTCCTCGACGAGATCCACCGGATGTCCCGCCCCGCCGAGGAGATGCTCTACATGGCGATGGAGGACTTCCGGGTCGACGTGATCGTCGGCAAGGGCCCGGGCGCCACCGCCATCCCCCTCGAACTGCCGCACTTCACCCTGGTCGGCGCGACCACCCGGGCCGGGCTGCTGCCGCCCCCGCTGCGGGACCGCTTCGGTTTCACCGGCCACATGGAGTTCTACGAGCCGGTCGAACTGGAGCGCGTCATCCACCGCTCCGCCCGGCTGCTGGACGTCGGCATAGAGCCCGAGGGAGCCGCGGAGATCGCCGGCCGGTCCCGCGGCACCCCGCGGATCGCCAACCGTCTGCTCCGCCGCGTCCGGGACTACGCGCAGGTCAAGGCGGACGGCGTGGTGACCCGGGAGGTCGCCGCCACGGCCCTCGGGGTGTACGAGGTCGACGGCCGCGGCCTGGACCGCCTCGACCGCGCCGTGCTCTCCGCCCTGCTCAAGCTGTTCGGCGGCGGCCCCGTCGGCCTGTCCACGCTCGCCGTCGCGGTGGGGGAGGAGCGTGAGACGGTGGAAGAGGTCGCCGAGCCGTTCCTCGTCCGCGAGGGGCTGCTCGCCCGGACGCCCCGCGGCAGGGTCGCGACCCCCGCGGCCTGGGCGCACCTCGGGCTGACGCCGCCGCAGCAGGGCGGCGCAGGCCAGGGACAGCAGGGGTTGTTCGGAGCGTGACCACGACGTGACGGCGCGGAGACTCGCCGCGGGGGGAACCCCGGTGACATGCTGTGCGTTGTTCCACCGGTGCGGACTCGCCTAGACTCCGCCGATGCCGTCCGGATCGGACGGCCAAAACCATCCCCGAAGACCAGGCCGCCGTAGGCGCGCGGTCGTGCGAAGGATTTCCGGCCCGTGAATATCGTGACTCTCCTCCCGTTCATCGTGCTCATCGGGGCCATGTTCCTGATGACCCGGTCGGCGAAGAACAAGCAGCGCCAGGCCGCGCAGATGCGCGACCAGATGCAGCCGGGTACCGGCGTCCGCACGATCGGCGGCATGTACGCCACCGTCAAGGAGGTCGGCGACGACACCGTCCTCCTCGAGGTCGCTCCCGGCGTCCACGCCGTCTACGCCAAGAACTCCGTCGGCGCGGTCCTCGAGGACGCCGAGTACAACCGGATCGTCCACGGCATCGAGCCCGAGGGCGACCTCAAGGTCGACGGCCCGTTCGTCCCGGACGACGCCTCCACGCTGACCGACGGCGACGCGCCCGCCACGACCGGCTCCGACTCGGCCAAGATCGACCTGGGCAAGTCCGACGCCGCCGACGCGAAGGCGCAGGACGCCGAGCAGGGCGAGCCGAAGGACACCAAGGCGGACGGCGACGCCGACGCGAAGTAAGCCCTCCGGCGGGCCGCGCCGCGCCCCGCAGGGGAACCGCTCCGTCGGGGGCGGCATCCTCCTGTGCGCGCAACGCGGCCCCCGGACGGTTTAGGCTCCGGCGGGGGGTACGTCCCCACACACACTTCGTGGCCGCCCGCGAATGACCTGCGGGGCGGTTGGACAGGGAGAATCGAGAAGGTGGCAGCACCGAAGAAGGGCCGGAAGCCCTCCGGGGGCCAGGGCAGGCCGGGGCGTGCCCTGGCCTTCATCCTGATCGCCATGGTGGCGCTGACCGGAGGCATGTTCATCTCCGGGCACACCACACCGCGCCTGGGCATCGACCTCGCGGGTGGCACGAGCATCACGCTCACGGCGAAGAACCAGCCGGGCCAGAAGAACGCGATCAACCAGACCAACATGAACACCGCGGTCAACGTCATCGACCGCCGTGTCAACGGCCTGGGCGTCACCGAGTCCGAGGTTCAGACCCAGGGCAAAGAGAACATCATCGTCAACATCCCCCGGGGAACGAACGAGAAGCAGGCCCGGAAGCAGGTGGGCACCACCGCCCAGCTGTTCTTCCGCCCCGTGCTGACGATCGCCCCCGGCGGGAAGACCCCGGCCCCCACCCCGAGCCCCTCCGCGAAGGACAAGGCGACCGGCCGGGACAAGCCCGCCACCGGTGACGGGGCCGAGAAGTCCGCGTCCCCGTCGGCGAGCCCGACCACCCAGGGCCGCGCCGTCACCGACGCGCTGAAGGCCGACGCCACGCCGAAGGCCACTCCTTCCGGTAAGCCCTCCGGCAAGCCCCAGCCCTCCACGCCCCCGGTGCCGCAGCCGCAGCCCGGTGCGAACGTGCCGCCCGCGCTGCAGAAGAAGCTCGCCTCGGTGGACTGCACCAAGCCCATCGAGCGCGCCCAGGCCGGACAGGGCGTCCAGGCCTCCGAGCCCACCATCGCGTGCAGCGACGACGGCAAGCAGAAGTACGTCCTCGGCCCGTCCGACGTCGCGGGCACCGAAGTCACCGACGCCAAGGCCGGTTACGACAACCAGCGGGGCAGCGGCTGGCTGGTCCAGCTCGACTTCAACGACAAGGGCTCGAAGCAGTTCGCCGCCTCCACCGGCAAGCTCGCCGGCCAGCAGATGCCGCAGAACCAGTTCGCCATCGTGCTGGACGGCCAGGTCGTCTCCGCGCCGAGCGTCAGCCAGTCCATCACCGGCGGCAACGCCGAGATCTCCGGCAGCTTCACCCAGCAGACCGCCGAGGACCTGGCCAACGTCCTCTCCTACGGTGCGCTGCCGCTGACGTTCGAGGAGTCCAGCGTCACCACCGTCTCCGCCGCGCTCGGCGGAGAGCAGCTGCAGGCGGGTCTGATCGCCGGCGCCATCGGTCTGGCCCTCGTGGTCCTCTACCTGGTGGTGTACTACCGCGGTCTGTCGATGATCGCGATCCTGAGCCTCCTGGCCTCGGCGATCCTCACCTACACGATCATGACGCTGCTCGGCCCGGCCATCGGCTTCGCGCTGAACCTCCCGGCGGTCTGCGGCGCCATCGTGGCGATCGGCATCACCGCCGACTCGTTCATCGTGTACTTCGAACGGATCCGGGACGAGATCCGCGAGGGCCGGACGCTCCGCCCCGCGGTCGAGCGCGGCTGGCCCCGGGCCCGCCGCACCATCCTGGTCTCCGACTTCGTGTCGTTCCTCGCCGCCGCGGTGCTGTTCGCCGTCACGGTCGGCAAGGTGCAGGGCTTCGCGTTCACCCTGGGTCTCACCACCCTGCTCGACGTCGTCGTGGTCTTCCTCTTCACCAAGCCGCTGATGACGATCCTCGCCAAGCGCAAGTTCTTCTCCAGCGGCCACCCCTGGTCCGGTCTCGATCCGGAACGCCTCGGCGCCAAGCCGCCGTTGCGCCGCAGCCGTCGCACCGCCGCCCGTACCGACCACCCGAAGGAGGCGTGAGATGTCGCGACTGGGCAACATCGGCGCCAGGCTGTACCGCGGTGAGGTCGGCTACGACTTCGTCGCCAAGCGCAAGATCTGGTACGGCGTCTCCATCCTGATCACCATCGTGGCCATCGTGGGCCTGGCGGTGCGTGGTCTGAACATGGGCATCGAGTTCTCCGGCGGCGCGGTCTTCACCACCCCGAAGACCACGGTCTCCGCCGCCCACGCCCAGGAGAAGGCGGAGAAGGCCTCCGGCCACGACGCCATCGTCCAGAAGCTGGGCAACGGCGGTCTGCGGATCCAGATCACCGACGTCGGCACCGAGAAGTCCGACCAGATCCGCGAGGAGCTGGCCAAGGACTTCAAGCTCTCCTCGCAGTCCATCAACGCCGAACTGGTCGGACCGAGCTGGGGCGAGCAGATCGCCAACAAGGCCTGGCTGGGCCTCGGCATCTTCATGGCCCTGGTGGTGGTCTATCTCGCCATCGCCTTCGAGTGGCGCATGGCCGTCGCCGCGCTCATCGCCCTGGTCCACGACCTCACGATCACCGTGGGCATCTACGCCCTGGTCGGCTTCGAGGTCACCCCGGGCACCGTCATCGGTCTGCTCACCATCCTCGGCTACTCCCTCTACGACACCGTCGTCGTGTTCGACGGTCTGAAGGAAGCCAGCAGGGGCATCACCAAGCAGACCCGCTGGACCTACAGCGAGATCGCCAACCGCAGCCTCAACGCCACCCTGGTCCGTTCCATCAACACCACGGTCGTGGCCCTGCTCCCGGTGGCCGGTCTGCTCTTCATCGGCGGCGGCTTCCTCGGCGCCGGCATGCTGAACGACATCTCGCTGTCGCTGTTCGTCGGCCTGGCGGCCGGTGCGTACTCCTCGATCTTCATCGCGACCCCGCTGGTCGCCGACCTCAAGGAGCGCGACCCGAAGATGAAGGCCCTGGCCAAGCGGGTGCGGGCCAAGCGCGCCGCGGCCGCCGCCAAGGGCGGGGACGCACTGGCGGAGGACGAGGCGCACGGGGCCGGCGAGGCCGCCGGTGTCGTCGGCCAGCGCGCCCAGCCGGCGTCCGGCGACCGCGGCGGCCGGAACCGTCCCTCGGGCGGGCGCCGATGAGCGCCACGCCGGAACTGCGGGAGCTGCTGCTCTCCCGGATCAGGGACGTGCCGGACTATCCGAAGCCGGGCGTGATGTTCAAGGACATCACCCCGCTCCTCGCCGACCCGGCGGCGTTCTCCGCCCTGACCGAGGCCCTCGCGGAGCTCTGCGTCCGCAACGGCGCCACCAAGGTCATGGGCCTGGAGGCGCGCGGCTTCATCCTCGCCGCCCCCGCCGCCATACGGGCGGGCCTCGGCTTCGTCCCCGTCCGCAAGGCGGGCAAGCTGCCCGGGGCGACCCTGTCGCAGGCGTACGAGCTGGAGTACGGCAGCGCCGAGCTCGAGGTGCACGCCGAGGACCTGACGCCCGAGGACCGCGTCATGGTCATCGACGACGTCCTCGCCACCGGTGGCACCGGCCATGCCTCGCTGGAGCTCGTCCGTCGGGCGAAGGCGCAGGTCGCCGGGGTGGCCGTGCTCATGGAGCTGGGCTTCCTGGCCGGCCGCGGACGCATCGAGTCCGCCCTGCGGGGCGCTCCGCTGGACGCCCTGATCACCATCTGAGGCACCGCGTACGCGAGGGGCGGGCCACCGGCGACGACCGGGGCCCGCCCCTCCGTCGTGCCCCGGCCCCGCGGTTCCCGGCGGGTCCTCGATACCATGGGCAGTCCGGACCTGATCGGGGGGCCGGACCTCCCTCCCTGTCCGCCTGCGGCACGGAGGGCCATCACGAGGAGTGCTCTTGCCAGACGAGGCCCAGCCGCTCTCCCCCGGACGGAGTCCGGAGGGAACCCCAGCCGCGCGACAGCAGAAGGCCTCGGCCGAGGCCGCGGCCGGAGACACGCCTGCCAAGAAGGCGTCCGACGCGGTGAAGGCCACCCCTGAATCCCGGCCGAAGGCCCCCGCCGACCGTCCGGCCGGCAGCCCGGGCACCACCGGTGCGTCCGTGGCCCGGCCCCCGCAGAACGGCCCGGCCCCCCGCTCCGCCTCCTCCAACCGGGTACGCGCCCGGCTCGCCCGCCTCGGCGTGCAGCGCTCCAGCCCGTACAACCCGGTCCTGGAACCGCTGCTGCGGATCGTCCGGAGCAACGACCCCAAGATCGAATCCACCACGCTGCGCCAGATCGAGAAGGCGTACCAGGTGGCCGAGCGCTGGCACCGCGGCCAGAAGCGCAAGAGCGGCGACCCCTACATCACCCACCCGCTAGCCGTCACCACGATCCTCGCCGAGCTCGGCATGGACCCGGCGACCCTGATGGCCGGCCTGCTGCACGACACCGTCGAGGACACCGAGTACGGGCTCGACACCCTGCGCCGCGACTTCGGTGACCAGGTCGCCCTGCTGGTCGACGGCGTCACCAAGCTCGACAAGGTCAAGTTCGGCGAGGCCGCCCAGGCCGAGACCGTGCGCAAGATGGTCGTCGCCATGGCCAAGGACCCGCGCGTCCTGGTCATCAAGCTCGCCGACCGCCTGCACAACATGCGCACCATGCGCTATCTCAAGCGGGAGAAGCAGGAGAAGAAGGCCCGCGAGACCCTGGAGATCTACGCCCCGCTGGCGCACCGGCTGGGCATGAACACCATCAAGTGGGAGCTGGAGGACCTCGCCTTCGCGATCCTCTACCCCAAGATGTACGACGAGATCGTGCGGCTGGTCGCCGAGCGGGCGCCCAAGCGCGACGAGTATCTGGCGGTCGTCACCGACCAGGTCCAGGGCGACCTGCGCGCCGCCCGCATCAAGGCCACCGTCACCGGACGGCCGAAGCACTACTACTCCGTCTACCAGAAGATGATCGTCCGCGGCCGGGACTTCGCGGAGATCTACGACCTGGTGGGCATCCGCGTCCTCGTCGACACCGTCCGCGACTGCTATGCGGCACTCGGCACCATCCACGCACGGTGGAACCCGGTGCCCGGGCGGTTCAAGGACTACATCGCGATGCCCAAGTTCAACATGTACCAGTCGCTGCACACGACGGTCATCGGGCCCAGCGGCAAGCCCGTCGAACTCCAGATCCGCACCTTCGACATGCACCGCCGGGCCGAGTACGGCATCGCCGCGCACTGGAAGTACAAGCAGGAGGCCGTCGCGGGCGCCTCCAAGGTCCGCACCGACGTGCCGCGCAACGCCGGCAAGGGCGCCGGCCAGGACACCGTCAACGACATGGCCTGGCTGCGCCAGTTGCTGGACTGGCAGAAGGAGACGGAGGACCCGGGCGAGTTCCTGGAGTCGCTGCGCTTCGACCTCTCCCGCAACGAGGTCTTCGTCTTCACGCCCAAGGGCGACGTCATAGCGCTGCCGGCCGGAGCCACTCCCGTCGACTTCGCGTACGCCGTGCACACCGAGGTCGGCCACCGCACCATCGGTGCCCGGGTCAACGGGCGGCTGGTGCCCCTCGAATCCACCCTGGACAACGGTGACTTGGTGGAGGTCTTCACCTCCAAGGCCGCCGGGGCCGGCCCGTCCCGCGACTGGCTCGGCTTCGTCAAGTCCCCCCGCGCCCGCAACAAGATCCGCGCGCACTTCTCCAAGGAGCGCCGCGACGAGGCCATAGAGCAGGGCAAGGACGCCATCGTCCGGGCCATGCGCAAGCAGAACCTGCCCATCCAGCGGATCCTCACCGGCGACTCGCTGGTGACTCTGGCGCACGAGATGCGCTACCCGGACA
Source organism: Streptomyces sp. NPDC002055 (assembly GCF_040296705.1). Lineage (NCBI taxonomy): Bacteria > Bacillati > Actinomycetota > Actinomycetes > Kitasatosporales > Streptomycetaceae > Streptomyces > Streptomyces sp. NPDC002055. Next base: position 36,447 of record NZ_JBEOXS010000019.1, on the reverse strand, counting down.
TCTCCTCGCTCTACGCGGCCATCGGCGAGAACCACGTCTCCGCGCAGAACGTCGTGCAGAAGCTGGTCCAGGCGCTCGGCGGCGAGGACGCGGCCAACGAGGACATCGCGGAGACCACTCCGCCGATCCAGCGCCGCACCAAGCGGCGTTCCAGTGCCGATCCCGGTGTCGTCGTCAAGGGCGTCGACGACGTCTGGGTGAAGCTGGCCCGCTGCTGCACCCCCGTGCCCGGCGACCCGATCATGGGCTTCGTCACCCGTGGCAACGGCGTCTCGGTGCACCGCCAGGACTGCGTCAACGTCGACTCGCTCTCCAAGCAGCCCGAGCGGATCCTCGAGGTCGAGTGGGCTCCCACCCAGTCCTCGGTCTTCCTCGTCGCCATCCAGGTCGAGGCACTGGACCGCTCCCGGCTGCTCTCGGACGTCACCCGCGTGCTGTCCGACCAGCACGTCAACATCCTGTCCGCGGCCGTGCAGACCTCCCGCGACCGGGTGGCGACCTCCCGCTTCACCTTCGAGATGGGCGACCCCAAGCACCTGGGCCATGTGCTCAAGGCGGTGCGCGGGGTGGAGGGCGTCTACGACGTCTACCGGGTGACGTCGGCCCGCCGGCCCTCGTAGGGCGTGGTTCGAAGGTCCCGGCCGCCCGGGACACGAAGCGGCCCCGGTGCGTCAGCACCGGGGCCGCTTCGCGCAGCGGACCGGGAAGGTCAGCCGCCGAACTCCTCAAGACCCTTGAGCGCCTGGTCCAGCAGCGCCTGACGGCCCTCGAGCTCCCTCGCCAGCTTGTCGGCCTTGGCGTTGTTGCCCGCCGCACGGGCCGCGTCGATCTGCGAGCGCAGCTTCTCCACCGCCGCTTCGAGCTGCCCGGTCAGACCCGCCGCACGGGCCCGCGCCTCCGGGTTCGTCCGCCGCCACTCGGCCTCCTCGGCCTCCTGGATCGCGCGCTCGACCGCGTGCATCCGCCCCTCGATCTTCGGGCGGGCGTCCCGCGGCACATGACCGACGGCCTCCCACCGCTCGTTGATCGAACGGAAGGCCGAACGGGCCGCCTTCAGGTCCGAGACCGGAAGGAGCTTCTCGGCCTCGACCGCCAGCTCCTCCTTACGGGTCAGGTTCTCCCGCTGCTCGGCGTCCCGCTCGGCGAAGACCTCACCGCGCGCCTGGAAGAACACGTCCTGGGCCCCGCGGAAGCGGTTCCACAGGTCCTCCTCGGCCTCGCGCTGGGCGCGGCCCGCGGCCTTCCACTCCGACATCAGCTCGCGGTACCGGGCGGCCGTCGGACCCCAGTCGGTGGAGCCGGACAGCGCCTCGGCCTCGGTGACCAGCTTCTCCTTGGTCTTCCGGGCCTCCTCGCGCTGCGCGTCCAGCGACGCGAAGTGCGCCTTCCGCCGCTTGGAGAACGCCGAACGGGCGTGCGAGAAGCGGTGCCACAGCTCGTCGTCCGTCTTCCGGTCCAGCCGGGGCAGGCCCTTCCAGGTGTCGACCAGGGCCCGCAGCCGCTCGCCCGCGACCCGCCAGTGGTCGCTCGCGGCCAGCTCCTCGGCCTCGGCGACCAGCGCCTCCTTGGCGTGCCGGGCCTCGTCGGACTGCTTCGCCTTGGCCGCCTTGCGCTCCTCACGGCGCTTCTCGACCTCGCCGACCAGCGCGTCGAGCCGCTTGCGCAGTGCGTCCAGGTCGCCGACGACATGGTGCTCGTCGAGCTGCTGCCGCAGATGGTCGATCGCCGTCGTCGCGTCCTTGGCCGACAGGTCGGTGGTCCGCACCCGGCGTTCGAGGAGGCCGATCTCGACGACCAGGCCGTCGTACTTGCGCTCGAAGTAGGCCAGGGCCTCCTCGGGAGTCCCCGCCTGCCACGATCCGACGACCTGTTCGCCCTCGGCGGTACGCACGTACACGGTCCCCGTCTCATCGACGCGGCCCCACGGGTCGCTGCTCACAGCGCCTCCTCCACATGATGCCGGCACGGGCGCGCAGCCCGTGGGCATCGTCCACAGTTCTCCCTCCTCGCCCCCTTCGGGGAGGAGGGGCCCGGACCGGGCCGCGCCCGAGCCGGTCCGACACGCTGCTCATTTCCCGCCCTCGCGGGGCAGGGCGGCAGCCGTCGGAGCAGGCACCCTGCCATACGCAAACATAGGCGACCCGCAGGCCGGCTGTCCGCCCAGCGCGACCGAAATTTCACCGCCGCCCGGGTCAGGACGTCCGCACTACGGCCTTGTCGATCACGACGGTGGCGTTGGGCGCGGTGTTGTCGTGGCCGTCCGGCGGGGCCGCGCCCGCGTCGGCGATCTTCTTCAGCACGTCCGTGCCGCCGGTGATCCTGCCGAACGGCGTGTAGTCCGGCGGCAACTTGCTGTCCCGGTACACGAGGAAGAACTGGCTGCCCCCGGTGTCCCGGCCCTTCCCGGTCCCCGCCTGGTACCGGTTCGCCATGGCGACCGTCCCGGCCGGATAGACGCCGCCCTCGAGCCGGGAGTCCTTCAGGTTCTCGTCCGGGATGGTGTACCCCGGACCGCCCTCGCCGGTGCCCTTCGGATCGCCGCACTGCAGCACGAAGATGCCGCCCTCGGTCAGCCGGTGGCACCGGGTGTGGTCGAAGTAGCCCCGGCCCGCCAGGAAGTTGAACGAATTGACGGTGTGCGGAGCCTTCGCCGTGTCGAGCGCGACCTCGATGTCCCCGCAGGTCGTCCGCAGCTCCATCGTGTAGCCGGCCGAACGGTCGACGGAGAGCGCCGGCTCCTTCTTCCACTGCCGGGTACCCGGCTTGCCCGGCGCGGGCTTGCGGCACGGATCCGGCGCCTTGCTCGTGGCGGAGGGGTCCGGCGCGGCGCCGTCCTCCCGCCCGTCGCCGCTGAGCCCCACACTCGCGTACACCGCCGCACCCGCCGCGAGGACGACGGCGAGGCCCGCCGCCAGCACCGCGGTCCTCCGCCGTGTCCTGCCGTGCTGCTCGGCCCGCCGCTGCTGCTGCCGTGCGAACTTCTCCCGGGCGAGTTGCCGTCGCCGCTGGTCCCTCGTGGCCACCGGTGGTCTCCCTTGAGCCGTCTCGTCTGATGTCCCCCGGACACTCGAGCCGTACCGTATACGGGTTCGCTGTGGCGGGACCGTCGCCGGTAGGCTCTGAACTGCTCAGATTCTTGTGTCGGACGACTCTTAAGGACGATCGTGCTCATTGCCGGGTTCCCCGCCGGGGCCTGGGGGACCAACTGCTACCTGGTCGCCCCCGCCGCCGGCGAGGAGTGCGTGATCATCGACCCGGGCCACGAAGCGGCCCCCGGCGTCGAAGAGGCACTGAAGAAGCACCGTCTCAAGCCGGTCGCCGTGGTGCTCACCCATGGGCACATCGACCACGTCGCGTCGGTCGTGCCGGTCTGCGGCGCGCACGACGTACCCGCCTGGATCCACCCCGAGGACCGCTACATGCTGAGCGACCCGGAGAAGGCTCTGGGACGCTCCATCGGCATGCAGCTGATGGGCGACCTGACCGTGGGCGAACCGGACGACCTGCACGAGCTCACCGACGGTGCGAAGCTCGACCTCGCGGGGCTGGAGTTCGGCGTCGCGCATGCGCCCGGCCATACCAAGGGGTCGGTGACCTTCCGGATGCCCGAGAGCGACGACATCCCGTCGGTGTTCTTCTCGGGCGATCTGCTCTTCGCCGGCTCCATCGGACGCACCGACCTGCCCGGTGGCGACCACGCCGAGATCCTCGACTCGCTGGCCCGTGTGTGCCTGCCGCTCGACGACTCGACCGTGGTGCTGTCCGGCCACGGCCCCCAGACGACCATCGGCCGCGAGCGCGCCACCAACCCGTACCTCCGGGATGTGGCCGCCGGCCTCGGAGCCGCCGACCGCGCCGCTCCGCGACGAGGAATGTGACGAGACTTCTCCCGTGACCACCTTCCAGGCCCCCAAGGGCACGTACGACCTGATCCCGCCGGACTCCGCGACCTATCTCGCGGTACGCGAGGCGATCTCCGGCCCGCTGCGGCGCGCCGGGTACGGCTACATCGAGACCCCCGGTTTCGAGAGCGTGGAGCTCTTCTCCCGCGGTGTCGGCGAGTCCACCGACATCGTCACCAAGGAGATGTACACGCTCACCACCAAGGGCGGTGACCAGCTGGCGCTGCGCCCCGAGGGCACCGCCTCCGTGCTGCGCGCGGCGCTGGAGAGCAACCTCCACCGGCTGGGCAACCTGCCGGTCAAGCTCTGGTACTCCGGCTCCTACTACCGCTACGAGCGGCCGCAGGCCGGGCGCTACCGGCACTTCTCCCAGGTCGGCGCCGAGGCGATCGGCTCCGAGGACCCCGCGCTCGACGCCGAGTTGATCATCCTCGCGGTCGACGCCTACCGGTCCCTGGGCCTGAAGAACTTCCGCCTGCTGCTCAACTCGCTGGGCGACAAGGAGTGCCGCCCCGTCTACCGTGCCGCGCTCCAGGACTTCCTGCGCGGCCTCGACCTCGACGAGGACACCCGCAAGCGGATCGACATCAACCCGCTGCGGGTGCTCGACGACAAGCGGGACGCCGTCCAGAAGCAGCTCGTGGGCGCGCCGATGATGCGCGACCACCTGTGCGAGGCCTGCAAGGCCTACCACGAGCAGGTGCGCGAGCTGCTGACCGCGGCCGGCGTCGCCTTCGAGGACGACCCCAAGCTGGTGCGCGGCCTGGACTACTACACCCGCACCACCTTCGAGTTCGTCCACGACGGCCTCGGCTCGCAGTCCGCGGTCGGCGGCGGCGGCCGCTACGACGGCCTCTCCGAGATGATCGGCGGCCCGGCGCTCCCGTCGGTCGGCTGGGCGCTCGGTGTCGACCGCACGGTCCTGGCCCTCAGGGCCGAGGGCGTGGAGCTGGAACTGCCTTCCGCCACCGAGGTGTTCGCGGTGCCGCTCGGTGAGGAGGCGCGGCGCGCGCTGTTCGGCGTGGTCACCGAGCTGCGCCGGGCCGGGATCGCCACGGACTTCGCCTTCGGCGGCAAGGGCCTGAAGAACGCGATGAAGTCCGCCAACCGGTCGGGCGCACGCTTCGCCGTGGTCGCGGGCGAGCGGGACCTCGCCGAGGGCCTCGTCCAGCTGAAGGACCTGGAGACCGGCGAGCAGTCGCCGGTCGCACTCGACCGCATCGTCGACGAACTGCGCGGCAGGCAGGCCTGACACGGCCTTTCTTACGCGGGTCGAACGCCCACCGGACGAGGATGGCCGATCAGGGTCCCTCGTCCGGTGGAGACGGTCCGCCGACGGCCCTTATTGGGGCACAATGTGCCGTGTCCGGCAGGGCGCAATTCTTCGGGAGCGATGAACGGCGATATGGCGACGACAGTGGTTGACGACGTGTCCACCGACGAGCACGACCGGGAGCACCCCAGCGGGGGAGCGGTCGGCAGCAGCCGTGCCCTCGCCTGGCTGCTGGTGATCACCGGCGCCGCCGGACTGCTCGCGGCGTGGGTGATCACGATCGACAAGATCAAGATTCTCGAGGCGAAGGCCGAGGGCAAGACCTTCACCCCGGGATGCAGCCTCAACCCGATCGTCTCCTGCGGCAGCATCATGGAGAGCGAGCAGGCGTCGGCCTTCGGCTTCCCGAACCCGATGCTCGGCCTGGTGACCTACGGCATGGTCATCGCGATCGGTGTGGCACTGATCGCCCAGGTGCGCTATCCGCGTTGGTTCTGGCTGGGATTGAACGCCGGCATGCTCTTCGGCGTCGGATTCTGCACCTGGCTCCAGTACCAGTCGCTCTACGTCATCAACGCGCTCTGCCTCTGGTGCTGCCTCGCCTGGGTCGCCACCATCGTGATGTTCTGCTATGTCACGCTGCACAACATCCGGCACCGGTTCCTGCGGGTGCCGGAAGGCCTGCGCAAGGGGCTGCTGGAGTTCCACTGGGTCCCGTCGGTGCTCTGGGTCGGCGTCATCGCCATGCTGGTGCTGACGCGCTGGGGCTCCCGCCTCTGGGTCATGTGACCCGCCGGCTCGGCCGGGACCGTCGCGGTGCCGCGTCTCCTGCCGAGCCGACCGACGCCGTCGCGTCACCTCCCGCCCCCGGACCGTTCCTGAGATCGGTTGCCCGGGGGCGCTGTCAGTGGGGTGTCATAGGCTTCCCGGCGTGGAGCCCGACCTGTTCACCGCAGCCGAAGAGGACCGCCGAGAGAAGGATCCGGCCAGCAGCCCGCTGGCCGTGCGGATGCGTCCCCGCACCCTCGACGAAGTCGTCGGGCAGCAGCATCTGCTGCGGCCCGGCTCACCCCTGCGCAGACTCGTCGGCGAGGGCAGCGGCGGGCCCGCGGGGCCGTCCTCGGTGATCCTCTGGGGGCCGCCCGGCACCGGCAAGACGACCCTCGCCTACGTCGTCAGCCAGGCCACCAACAAGCGCTTCGTGGAGCTCTCCGCGATCACCGCCGGGGTCAAGGAGGTGCGGGCGGTCATCGACGGCGCGCGCCGCGCCTCGGGCGGATACGGCAAGGAGACCGTCCTCTTCCTCGACGAGATCCACCGCTTCAGCAAGGCCCAGCAGGACTCCCTGCTGCCCGCGGTGGAGAACCGCTGGGTCACCCTGATCGCCGCCACCACCGAGAACCCGTACTTCTCGGTCATCTCCCCGCTGCTGTCCCGCTCGCTGCTGCTCACCCTGGAGCCGCTCACCGACGACGACCTGCGCGGGCTCGCCCACCGGGCGCTCACCGACGAGCGCGGCCTGGGCGGTGCGGTGCGGCTCCCGGAGGACGCCGAGAGGCATCTGCTGCGGATCGCGGGCGGTGACGCCCGGCGGGCGCTCACGGCGCTGGAGGCCGGGGCGGGCTCCGCCCTCGCGAAGGGCGAGGACGAGGTCACCCTGCAGTCCCTGGAGGAGGCCGTCGACCGGGCGGCGGTGACATACGACCGCAGCGGCGACCAGCACTACGACGTCGCGAGCGCCCTGATCAAGTCCATCCGCGGCTCGGACGTGGACGCCGCGCTGCATTACCTGGCGCGGATGATCGAGGCGGGGGAGGATCCGCGGTTCATCGCCCGGCGGCTGATGATCTCGGCCAGCGAGGACATCGGGATGGCCGACCCGACGGCGCTGCAGACCGCGGTGGCCGCCGCGCAGGCGGTGGCCATGATCGGCTTCCCGGAGGCCGCGCTCACGCTCAGCCACGCCACCATCGCCCTCGCGCTGGCCCCCAAGTCCAACGCCGCCACCACGGCGATCGGCGCCGCCCTGGCGGACGTCCGGGCGGGACTGGCGGGCCCGGTGCCCGCGCACCTGCGGGACGGCCACTACCAGGGCGCCAAAAAACTGGGCCACGCCCAGGGCTACGTGTATCCGCACGATGTGCCGGGCGGTATCGCGGCCCAGCAGTACGCGCCCGACGCGGTGCACGGCAAGCGCTACTACGAGCCGACGCGCTACGGCGCCGAGGCGCGGTACGCGGATGTCGCGGAGCGGGTGCGCAGCCGGCTGCGGGGCGAGCAGCCGCGCCCGGCGGAGCCGCCACGGCAGCCCGCGAAGCAGGCCCGGCAGTCCGCGGCGCAGCAGTCCGCCGCGAAGCCGCCGCAGCAGGCGGAGCGGCCCGCGAAGGCGCCGGAGCAGGAGCAGGGGGCGGCGGTGGACTCTGGTCCGACGGCTCCCGGCTCCCGGCCGGATGCGTCCCCGGAGCCGGCCGCGTCGTCGCTCCCCGACGAACCGGCCCCCGCGACGACGGAGAAGGCGAGCCGGGAGGCCGCGCAGGAGCCCGCCTCCCCGAGCCGGGAGGCCGCGCAGGAGCCCGCCTCGCGGCCGGGTGGCGGCGTCTCCGACGCGGACGGCCGGGCGACCGCACAGGGCGGCCAGGAAGCCGACTGAGGCGCCTCTGGGCTCGGTGTCCGTGCCCGGTGCCCGCGCGGGGCACCGCTCACCCGCCGCGGGGCAGCCGTCCCCGGCAGCCGCCCCCGGGCCGCCGCCGCACGGCCATCGCGGTCCGGCTCCGGGCAGGCACCGGGGTCCGGCTCGGGGCAGAGCCCCGCGGAGCCGCCCCGGGCGGTCACTCGCTCTCGAGCGCCGCCTCGAAGAGCGTGTGCATCGCGCGGCGCAGCCCCACGACGTCGCTCACGGGCTCCGGGAAGTCGAAGCGCGCGTCGAAGGAGTGGTCGTCCTCGTCCGTGAAGCGGACGCGCAGCCCGAAGCGGTCCAGGGAGACCGGTACGGCCCGGTCGCCGACCCCGCACATCCGGTCCCCGAGCAGCGTGCACAGACCGCGGACCTGGTCCGAGTGGGCCGAGGCGAGGTGCTGGAGCAATTCGGTCTCGTGTCCGACCAGCGGATCCGCGTGCGCCGCGGCAAGATCGTCCGGCTCGACGGACTCGGATCCCCAGAGGTCTTCGACACATGCCTCGCCGACCTCCAGCCGCAGCAGCAGCCAGTCGGGCCGGACGGTATCATCGCTGGTCAGAGCGTTTTTCCGGGCTTCGTCGAGGCCCAGGATCTCGCCCACGGGGTGCCGTTTCGCCAGCAGCATCGCGCACGCGGGGCGCTCTTCGGCGGGTACAGGAGCCAGCCACCCGGCAATCCACCCGCGGCCCCGGATACGATGGGGCACGGCGACCGGCGCGACATCGGTAATTTCGATCACTGCTGTCAGCTCGTCGTCCTGTGCGTGGGCCGCGGCGCGAGCCGTGGGGGAGTCTCCACGCACCAGCAACAGCACGTCTCCGTCCGGTGTGACGGTACGGGCTGCGGGCGCCGCGGCGCCCAGGTCGTCGAGGTCCGCACCCGGAATGCACAATGCGGCCGAGGCGTCCGACTCCACGAGGGTTCGTACACGCTCGGCAGCCGTCGGCTGCCGGGTGTCGTCCAAGGGGCGCGGCTGACCCACCCGAGCGCTGTCCGCTGCTGATTCCGCAGCGCGGCCGGTGTCGGGCAGGGGGCTCCCAGGTCGAAACATGCGTTCTCCTCCGCTAAGGTAAGCCTCACCTAACTTACACGGAGGTTCGGTTCACGTGAACCAGTCGCGTCCCAAGGTCAAGAAGTCGCGTGCCCTCGGCATCGCTCTGACGCCGAAGGCAGTCAAGTACTTCGAGGCCCGTCCCTACCCGCCCGGCGAGCACGGTCGTGGGCGGAAGCAGAACAGTGACTACAAGGTCCGTCTGCTGGAGAAGCAGCGTCTGCGCGCTCAGTACGACATCAGTGAGCGCCAGATGGCCCGTGCCTACGACCGCGCTCGGAAGGTCGAAGGCAAGACGGGCGAAGCCCTGATCATCGAGCTTGAGCGCCGTCTGGACGCGCTCGTCCTGCGGTCGGGAATCGCCCGCACGATCTACCAGGCCCGCCAGATGGTCGTTCACGGCCACATCGAGGTCAACGGCCGCAAGGTCGACAAGCCGTCCTTCCGGGTGAGCCCGGACGACGTCGTCATGGTCCGCGAGCGCAGCCGTGAGAAGCACCCGTTCCAGGTTGCGCGCGAGGGCGGCTACGACACGGAGGGTGAGACCCCCCGTTACCTGCAGGTCAACCTGAAGGCGCTCGCCTTCCGGCTCGACCGGGACCCGAACCGCAAGGAGATCCCGGTGATCTGCGACGAGCAGCTGGTCGTCGAGTACTACGCCCGCTGACGCGGACGCAGGCGCACGCCACTCAGCCCGCCGTCTCCCCGCCGCTCGCGGTGGGGGAGGCGGCGGGTTCGTGCGTGGCGGCCGGCTCCACCGTCGGCAGCTCGCCGCGCGGTCCCGGCAGTGGCGTGGCGCGCCCCGCGCCCCGCAGCGCCCGCAGCGCGGCCCCGTCCAGATCGAGCCGGGCCCCCTCGCGCAGGCACTCCTCGTACCGCTCCGCGCCCAGCTCCTCGCGGGTCCGCTGCTCGCACAGCTGGTGCGGGCTGTCGAAGCTCTGCGAGCCGAACCGCGGCAGCCCCACCGACCGCCAGAGGTGCCCGGCGGCCCCCTGGAGCACGGCCGCCTCCTCCGGAGCGCCCTCGCACGCGGTGAGCAGCGCGAGCAGCTCCAGGGTGAGCACCGTGCCCACCAGGTCGTGGAAGGCGTGGTGGATGGCGAGGGACTCCTCCAGCAGCTTGCGGGCCTCCCGGGCGTCCCCCCGGGCCCAGGCGGCGAAGCCCAGCACGTACAGCGCGTAGGAGAGCGTCCAGCGCTCCCCGTGCTCCTCGCAGATCTCCCGCACGTTCTCGCACAGCGCGACCGCGCCGGACAGGTCGCCCTGGAAGGCCAGCGCCATGGCCAGTTCGACCTGCCCGGTCAGGACATTGCTGTTCAGCTCGCCGATCTCCCGGTACCGCTCCAGTGCCGAGCGGATCAGCCGTTCCGCGCGCGGCATGTCGTCGGAGACCAGCGCGAGGCAGCCGGTGCGGTGCAGCGCGCAGGCCGCGGCCAGGGCGCTGCCGGTGCGCTCCGCCTCCTCGCTGCACTCCCGGAGCGCCGCGATCGCCCCGACCGTGTCGCCCTGCAGGACCGCCACGTAGCCGGCGACCCACAGCGCCTTCAGCCGTGCCTCGTCGTTGTCGCCGTCCAGCTCCAGGGCCCGGTCCAGCCAGTGCCTGCCCTCCGCGAGCCGGCCGCAGCCGACCCAGAAGAACCCCAGGGTGCCCGCGAGGTACTGCCCGATGTGCGCGTCCTCGCCGTCCTCCAGGCTGAACTCCAGGGCCACCCGCAGATTGGGCAGCTCGGTGTCGATCCGGGCGGCCACCTCGGCCTGGCGCGGGCTGAACCAGTCCAGTTCGCACCAGGTGGCCAGGCCCATGTACCAGTCGCGGTGCCGGCGCCGCATCCGGACGGTGTCGTCCAGCGCGTCGAGCCAGCACGCGCCGTACGCCCGCACGGTGTCCAGCATCCGGTAGCGGACGTGCGCCCCCGCGGGGCCTCCGGCGGGCGGGGTGCCGCCCGGGGCGTCCTCGCACACCACCACCGACTGCGCCACCAACTCGGTCACCACGTCGAGCACATCGTCGGCGGGCAGGTCCGGCCCGGAGCAGACGTACTCCACGGCCTCCAGGTCGAAGTGGCCCGCGAAGACCGACAGCCGCGCCCACAGCAGCCGCTCCCGGGGGGTGCACAGCTCATGGCTCCAGCCGATGGCCGTCCGCAGCGTCTGGTGGCGGGGCAGCGCGCCGCGGCTGCCGCCGGTGAGCAGCCGGAAGCGGTCGTCGAGCCGGTGCAGCAGCTGATCCACGGAGAGCGCGCGCAGCCGTCCGGCGGCCAGCTCCAGCGCGAGCGGGATCCCGTCGAGCCGGTGGCAGAGCTCCGCCACGGCCCAGCGGTTGTCGTCGGTGATCGTGAAGCCCGGCAGCACCGCGGAGGCGCGGTCGGCGAGCAGCACCGCGGCGTCCCCGACGAGCGCCCGCGGACCCCGGGGCGAGCGGGCCGGCGCCGGCGCGGGCATCGGGGACAGGGGGAACGCCTGCTCGCCCGGCAGCCCGAGCAGCCGCCGGCCCGCCGCCAGCACCCGCAGGCCGGGCACCCGGCACAGCAGCTCGCGGACGAGGGAGGCGCACTCCTCCACGATGTGCTCGAAGCCGTCCAGGACGATCAGCAGCCGCCGTTCCGCCAGTTGCTCGGCGAGCGCTCTGCGCGGCCGGCGGCCCAGGTGGTCGGCCAGGCCCAGCGCCTCGGTGAACGCGTGCTCCAGCAGATCCGGTTCGTGCAGGGTGGACAGGTCCACCAGCCAGGCCCCGTCGAGGAAGCGTTCCTGCATCAGGTGTGCCGCGCGCAGGGTGACGCGGGTCTTCCCGACCCCGCCCACGCCCGTGACGGTGACCAGCCGGGAGCAGTCCAGCCGGCGGCCGAGTTCGGCCAGTTCCGCCTTCCGGCCGACGAAGCGGTTCAGCTCGACGGGGAGGTTACCGGGGGAGGGAGGGAGTTCGAGGGCGGTGCCGGGGCGCAAGGGGCGTCGCATGGAACACGGAGCGTACTCGGAGCTGTGCGGACCGTACAATCGGCCGGGCCGCCCGGTGTCCGACCGGTGGGTAAACCCGGTACGGGTCCGGGGGCGCGGCGCGATAAGGTCGACATCTGCCGCCCCATGTCCCCGCAGGCCGGGGGCGACCGGGACGGGCGGCGACCGAATCGTTCACAGGGTTCGTCCAACAGGGAAGCGGTGCATTGTGTCCGGTGGAGAGGTGGCCGGGATCCTCGTGGCCGTCTTCTGGGCCATCCTGGTGTCCTTCCTCGCCGTCGTGCTGGTGAGGCTCGCCCAGGTGCTCAGAGCGACCACCAAGCTGGTGGCGGACGTCTCCGAACAGGCCGTCCCGCTGCTCGGCGAGGCATCGGCGACCGTGCGCTCCGCGCAGACCCAGCTCAACCGGGTCGACGCCATCGCGAGCGACGTCCAGGAGGTCACCTCCAACGCCTCGGCCCTCTCCTCGACCGTCGCCTCCACCTTCGGCGGTCCGCTGGTCAAGGTCGCCTCGTTCGGCTACGCGGTGCGCCGGGCGATGGGCCGGAAGGATCCGCAGGCGCCGGAGAGCCGCCGTACCGTGATCGTAGGACGCACCCTGCCGTCGGCCCGGCGAGCGGGCCGGCGCAACCGCGGCGGAAAGGCCTGACGTATATGTTCCGCCGCACCTTCTGGTTCACCGCGGGCGCAGCCGCCGGTGTGTGGGCCACCACCAAGGTCAACCGCAAGCTCCGCAGCCTGACCCCGGAGAGCCTCGCCGCCCAGGCGGCCGACAAGGCCGTCGAGGCGGGGCACCGGCTCAAGGAGTTCGCCCTCGACGTCCGCGACGGCATGGCGCAGCGCGAGACCGAACTGAACGACGCCCTGGGCATCGAGTCCCGGGACGACCACCGAGAACTGCCCGCGCCCCGCCGGCCGGCGGCGCTGGGACGGAAGAACCCGTACAACCGGAATGAGGACCACTGATGGAGTCGGCTGAAATCCGTCGCCGCTGGCTGCGCTTCTTCGAGCAGCGAGGGCACACCGTCGTGCCGTCGGCGTCGCTGATCGCGGACGACCCGACGCTGCTGCTGGTCCCGGCGGGCATGGTGCCGTTCAAGCCCTACTTCCTGGGCGAGGTGAAGCCCCCCTTCGACCGCGCCACGAGCGTGCAGAAGTGTGTTCGCACGCCCGACATCGAAGAGGTCGGCAAGACCACCCGGCACGGCACGTTCTTCCAGATGTGCGGCAACTTCTCCTTCGGCGATTACTTCAAGGAAGGCGCCATCACGTTCGCCTGGGAGCTGCTGACCTCCTCGGTGGCCGACGGCGGCTACGGCCTGGACCTCGAGCGCCTCTGGATCACCGTCTACCAGGACGACGACGAGGCCGAGCAGATCTGGCGCAACGTGATCGGCGTCCCGGCCGAGCGCATCCAGCGGCTCGGGATGAAGGAGAACTACTGGTCCATGGGCGTGCCCGGCCCGTGCGGACCGTGCTCCGAGATCAACTACGACCGCGGCCCGGAGTTCGGCGTCGAGGGCGGCCCGGCCGTCAACGACGAGCGCTACGTGGAGATCTGGAACCTGGTCTTCATGCAGTACGAGCGCGGCGAGGGCTCGGGCAAGGACAGCTTCCCGATCCTCGGCGAGCTGCCCAGCAAGAACATCGACACCGGCCTCGGCCTCGAGCGCCTGGCGATGATCCTGCAGGGCGTGCGGAACATGTACGAGACCGACACCCTGCGTGTGGTCATGGACAAGGCCACCGAACTCACCGGTGTCCGCTACGGCGACGACCACGGCTCGGACGTGTCGCTGCGCGTCGTCGCCGACCACATCCGCACCTCCGTGATGCTGATCGGCGACGGTGTCACCCCCGGCAACGAGGGCCGCGGCTACGTCCTGCGCCGCATCATGCGCCGCGCCATCCGGAACATGCGTCTGCTGGGCGCCACCGATCCGGTCGTCGGCGAGCTGGTCGACGTGGTCGTCAGGACCATGGGCGAGCAGTACCCGGAGCTCCTCGAGGACCGCAAGCGCGTCGAGACGGTCGCGCTGGGCGAGGAGGCCGCCTTCCTCAAGACCCTCAAGACCGGCACCAACATCCTGGACACCGCCGTCTCCGACACCAAGTCCGCGGGTGGCACGGTGCTCCCCGGCGACAAGGCGTTCCTGCTCCACGACACCTGGGGCTTCCCGATCGACCTCACCCTGGAGATGGCCGCCGAGCAGGGCCTGTCCGTGGACGAGGACGGCTTCCGGCGCCTGATGAAGGAGCAGCGGGAGCGCGCCAAGGCCGACGCCAAGGCCAAGAAGCAGGGCCACGCCGACCTGTCCGCCTACCGCGAGGTGGCCGACAGCTCCGGTGCCACCGTCTTCACCGGCTACACCGACACCGAGGGCGAGTCCACCGTGGTGGGCCTGCTGGTGGACGGCGTCGCCTCGCCGGCCGCCCACGAGGGCGACGAGGTCGAGGTCGTGCTGGACCGCACGCCGTTCTACGCCGAGGGCGGCGGCCAGCAGGCCGACACCGGGCGGCTCAAGCTGGACACCGGCGCCGTGGTGGAGATCCGCGACGTCCAGCAGCCGGTGCCGGGCGTCAGCGTGCACAAGGGCGTCGTCCAGGTGGGCGAGGTCACGGTCGGCTCCGCGGCCTACGCCCACATCGACGTCAGCCGCCGCCGGGCCATCGCCCGCGCCCACAGCGCCACCCACCTCACCCACCAGGCGCTGCGGGACGCCCTCGGGCCCACGGCCGCCCAGGCCGGTTCGGAGAACGCCCCGGGCCGCTTCCGCTTCGACTTCGGCTCGCCGGCCGCCGTACCCGGCACCGTTCTCACCGATGTCGAGCAGCGGATCAACGAGGTGCTCTCGCGCGAACTCGACGTCACCGCCGAGGTGATGAGCATGTCCGACGCCAAGAAGCAGGGCGCCATCGCCGAGTTCGGCGAGAAGTACGGCGAGCGCGTCCGCGTGGTCACCATCGGCGACTTCTCCAAGGAGCTGTGCGGCGGCACCCACGTCCACAACACCGCCCAGCTGGGCCTGGTGAAGCTGCTCGGTGAGTCGTCCATCGGTTCCGGTGTGCGCCGGGTCGAGGCCCTCGTCGGCGTCGACGCCTATAACTTCCTCGCCCGCGAGCACACGGTCGTCTCCCAGCTCACCGACCTGGTGAAGGGCCGTCCGGAGGAGCTGCCGGAGAAGATCTCCGGGATGCTCGCCAAGCTCAAGGACGCCGAGAAGGAGATCGAGCGGTTCCGCGCGGAGAAGGTCCTCCAGGCCGCCGCCGGTCTCGCCGAGGGCGCCAAGGACGTCCGGGGCGTGGCCCTGGCCGCCGGGCGGGTGCCGGACGGCACCGGCGCGGACGACCTGCGCAAGCTCGTCCTCGACGTGCGTCAGCGGATCAGCGGCGGCCGCCCGGCCGTGGTCGCCCTGTTCACCGTGGCGAACGGCCGCCCGCTGACTGTGATCGCCACCAACGAGGCCGCCCGCGAGCGCGGCATCAAGGCCGGTGAGCTGGTCCGTACCGCCGCCAAGACCCTCGGTGGCGGCGGCGGTGGCAAGGACGACGTGGCCCAGGGCGGCGGACAGAACCCGGCCGCCGTCGACGACGCCGTGGCCGCCGTCGAGCGCCTCGTCGCCGAGAAGGCCTGACGGGACGGGTGGCGGAAGCGGCATGACGGAGACTCGGGCCATGCGCCGCGGCCGGCGGATCGCCGTCGATGTCGGGGACGCCCGGATCGGGGTCGCCTCGTGCGACCCCGACGGGGTCCTCGCCACCCCGGTGGAGACCGTTCCGGGGCGCGACATCCCGGCGGCCCAGCGGCGGCTCGCGGCGATCGTCGAGGAGTACGAGCCGATCGAGGTCGTGGTGGGCCTTCCCCGTTCGCTCAGCGGCGGGGAGGGCCCGGCCGCCGCCAAGGTCAGGGCCTTCGCCCAGGACCTGGCGCGGCGGATCGCCCCGGTGGCGGTACGCCTGGTGGACGAGCGGATGACCACGGTGACGGCCGCCCAGGGGCTCCGGGCCTCGGGCGTCAGCTCCAAGAAGGGCCGCAAGGTCGTCGACCAGGCCGCCGCCGTGATCATCCTGCAGAACGCGCTGGAGACCGAGCGGACATCAGGTGAAGCTCCGGGGGAGGGCGTCGAAGTGGTCATCTGATCGCGATACGGTAACGTTCCGCGCGACGCGGCGGCGCTCCATGGCCGCCACGGATAAGAGGCGGACCGGACGCCCGCACAGAAGGCGTACCGGGAGCCGTCTCGCGGCGCAAGGGGATCGATGACTGAGTACGGCCGGGGCCCAGGCTCCGAACCCTGGCACCCCGACGACCCGCTGTACGGGGACGGGTGGAACGGGCAGCAGCCCCAGGGCGGTGCCCCGGGGCCGTACGACGGCGGGCAGCACTACCAGCAGCCGCAGTGGGACGACGGCGCGCAGCAGTACGGTCCGGGCGCGGGGCAGCAGCAGTACGCCCAGCAGCCGTACGGCGATCAGCAGTACGGGTGGGACCCGGCGCGGACGACGGGCATGGCGTACGGCGGCGACCAGGGTGACCCGTACGGCCCCGCGCCGTCCGGCCCGTACCCGGGCGAGCGCCCCGACCTCTACGGCACCCCCGGCGCCTACCCGCCGCAGCCCGGCCACCCGGGGCAGCCGCCGTACGCGGAGCCGGGGCACCCCGGCCGGCCGTACCCGGAGGAGCAGCCGTACCAGGAGGAGCCGTACGGCGGGCCTCAGCAGTACCCGGGGCAGCCGCACGAGACCCAGCCGTTCGAACCCCCGTCGTTCGAGCCCCAGCAGGCCGACGGCCCGGGGCCGGACCCCGGGGCGGAGCCCGGACCGGAAGCCGGGCCGGCGCCCGAGCCGCGGGAGGAGCACCCCTTCTTCGCCGGGCAGGAGGGCCGGGAGCGCGGCCGCGGCCGGTACGTCGAGGGCGACGACGAGCCCGGCGGCGCGGACTCCGACGACGCCGACCGCCGTGACCGTCCCAAACGCCGCAGCGGGACGGCCTGCCTGCTCACCGGGGTGATCCTGGTGGGCGTCCTCGGCGGCGTCGGCTATCTGGGCTACGACTTCTGGCAGGAGCACTTCGGCCCGGCACCGGACTACTCGGGCCAGGGCACCGGCACGGTGCAGGTCGAGATCCCGGAGGGCGCCCTCGGCCAGGAGATGGGCGGCATTCTGCAGAAAGCGGGCGTCGTGAAGAGCGCCGGCGCCTTCGTCGAGGCGCAGGAGGCGAACCCCAAGGGCAAGCACATCCAGCCCGGCGTCTATGTGCTGCACAAGAAGATGTCCGGCGCGGAAGCCGTCACGATGATGACGGACCCGGCGAGCTTCAACGCGCTCATCGTCCCCGAGGGCAGCCGGGCCCCCGCGATCTACGCGGCCGTCGACAAGAAGCTCGACGTGCCGGCCGGCACCACCAAGAAGGTCGCCGCGAAGCAGGCCGACAAGCTCGGGCTCCCCGAGTGGGCCGACGACGACCCGGACATCAAGGACCCCCTCGAGGGCTTCCTCTACCCCTCCCGGTACAGCGCGGCCGAGGGCACCAAGCCGGTGGACGTGCTGCGGCAGATGGTGAGCCGCGCCAAGAAGGAGTACGCCAAGCACGACCTGGCGGGCGACGCCCGGAAGCTGGGGCTCAAGTCGCCGCTGGACGTCGTCACCGTGGCCAGCCTGGTCCAGGCCGAGGGCAAGACCGACGCCGACTTCCGCAAGATGTCACGGGTGGTCTACAACCGGCTGAAGCCGGGCAACACCGAGACCAACGGGCGTCTGGAGTTCGACTCCACCTACAACTACCTGAAGGGCCAGAGCAAGCTCGATCTGGACCCCGCGGAGCTCCGCCGGTACGACGACCCGTACAACACCTACTTCTACAAGGGCCTGACGCCCGGTCCGATCGGGAACCCCGGCATCGAGGCCCTGAACGCGGCACTCAACCCCGAGTCCGGCGACTGGTACTACTTCGTCGCCATCAAGGGGAAGACGAAGTTCGCCAGCACGCTGGAGGAACACAACCGGCTGGTCGAGGAGTTCAACAAGAGCCGGCGCGAGGACAGGGCGGCCGGCCGTGGCTGACCGTCCGACGGGCCGGCGCGCCGCGGTCCTCGGCTCGCCGGTCGCGCACTCGCTCTCCCCGGTCCTGCACCGCGCCGCCTACGAGGCCCTGGGCCTGGACGGCTGGACGTACGACCGCTTCGAGGTGGCCGAGCTCGGGCTCGCCGCCTTCCTGGACGAGCTCCCGGAGGGCGACTGGGCCGGGCTGTCCCTGACCATGCCGCTCAAGCGGGTGGTCATCCCGCTGCTGGACGACATCAGTGAGACGGCCGCCTCCGTCGAGGCCGTCAACACCGTGGTCTTCGGCGCGGACGGCCGACGGCACGGCGACAACACCGACATCCCCGGCATGCTGGCGGCGCTGCGCGAACACGGGGTGGAGAAGGTGGAGCGGGCGTCGGTGCTCGGCGCCGGAGCCACCGCCTCCTCCGCGCTCGCGGCGCTCTCCCGGATCTGCCTCGGCGAGGTCACCGCGTATGTGCGCAGCGAGGCCCGGGCGGCCGAGATGCGGCGCTGGGGCGAGCGGCTCGGCGTGGACCTGCGGACGGCGGACTGGTCCCGCGCGGCCGAGGGGCTCGGCGCGCCGCTGGTCGTGGCCACCACCCCGGCCGGTACCACCGACGCCCTCGCCGCGGCCGTCCCCGACCGTCCCGGCACCCTGTTCGACGTGCTCTACGAGCCCTGGCCGACCGCGCTCGCCGCTTCCTGGTCGGCGCGCGGCGGCGAGGTCGTCGGTGGCCTGGACCTCCTCGTCCACCAGGCCGTCCTCCAGGTCCAGCGCATGACCGGCCATGTGCCGGCGCCGCTGGCCGCCATGCGCGCCGCCGGGGAGCGGGCCCTCGCCGCCCGGCCGGAGACCCCGGCGGACTGAACCGTTCCGCCTCTGTCCGGGGCCCGCGTGCCGGGTCGTGCCGGTGGTCACCCGTGGTCCGCCTGATGGACCGGCGTCCGGCCCGCGGCCGTCGACGTGGGAGGATCGGAGGTGGCGTACCGGGGACCGGGTACCACCAGCCACGCTGGGTGAGCCGCCCCCGGCTGCGCCCCACACCGAGGCACGGGCATGAGGAGCATCGTTGAGCAGGTTGCGCTGGCTGACCGCGGGGGAGTCGCACGGCCCCGCACTCGTCGCGACGCTGGAGGGTCTCCCCGCCGGCGTACCGATCACCACGGAGATGGTGGCGGACGCGCTGGCCCGGCGGCGGCTCGGCTATGGGCGCGGCGCGCGGATGAAGTTCGAGCGCGACGAGGTCACGTTCATCGGCGGTGTCCGGCACGGCCTCACCCTCGGTTCCCCGGTCGCGGTCATGGTGGGCAACACCGAGTGGCCCAAGTGGGAAAAGGTCATGGCGGCCGACCCGGTCGACCCCGACGAGCTCGCGGAGCTGGCCCGCAACGCCCCGCTCACCCGGCCCCGCCCCGGCCACGCAGACCTGGCGGGCATGCAGAAGTACGGCTTCGACGAGGCGCGGCCCATCCTGGAGCGGGCCTCCGCCCGGGAGACCGCCGCCCGCGTCGCCCTCGGCACGGTCGCCCGGTCCTACCTCAAGGAGACCGCGGGCATCGAGATCGTCAGCCATGTGGTGGAGCTGGCCGCGGCCAAGGCTCCGTACGGCGTGCTGCCGGTCCCCGCCGACGTGGAGAAGCTGGACGCCGACCCGGTGCGCTGCCTCGACGTGGCCGCCAGCGAGGCGATGGTCGCCGAGATCGACCAGGCCCACAAGGACGGTGACACCCTCGGCGGCGTCGTCGAGGTGCTGGCCTACGGCGTTCCCGTCGGCCTGGGCTCGCACGTGCACTGGGACCGCCGCCTCGACGCCCGGCTGGCCGGCGCGCTGATGGGCATCCAGGCCATCAAGGGCGTCGAGGTCGGCGACGGCTTCGACCTGGCGCGTGTCCCCGGCTCCCAGGCCCACGACGAGATCGTCGGCACCGACGACGGCATCCGGCGCACCACGGGCCGCTCCGGCGGCACCGAGGGCGGCCTGACCACCGGCGAACTGCTGCGGGTCCGGGCGGCGATGAAGCCCATCGCCACCGTGCCGCGGGCGCTGGCCACCGTCGATGTCGCCACCGGTGAGGCCACCCAGGCCCACCACCAGCGCTCGGACGTCTGCGCCGTCCCGGCGGCGGGCATCGTCGCCGAGGCGATGGTGGCCCTGGTCCTGGCCGACGCCGTGGCGGAGAAGTTCGGCGGCGACTCGGTGACCGAGACCCGCCGCAATGTGCAGAACTTCCTCGACCACCTGGCGATCCGGTGAGCGGGACCGCGGCGCCGGGCCCGGCCGTCGTCCTGGTCGGCCCCATGGGCGTCGGGAAGTCGACCGTCGGCCGGATCCTCGCGGACCGGCTCGGCCTCGGCTACCGCGACACCGACGACGACATCGAGCGGACCGCGGGCCGCGCCATCCCGGAGATCTTCATCGACAGCGGGGAGCCGCACTTCCGCGCGCTGGAGCGGACGGCCGTCGGCACGGCCGTGGCCGAACACCGCGGCGTCCTCGCGCTGGGCGGCGGCGCCGTCCTGGACGAGGGCACGCGCGCCCTGCTCACCGGGCTGCCCGTCGTCTTCCTCGACGTGGGGGTGAGCGAGGCCGTCAAGCGCGTCGGTCTCAACGCCCCCCGCCCGCTGCTCGCCGTCAATCCGCGGCAGACCTGGCGCGAGCTGATGGAGCGGCGCCGCCCGCTCTACACCGAAGTCGCCCGCGTGGTCGTGGGCACGGACGACCGCACCCCCGAGGAGGTCGCCGAAGCGGTGCTCGACGCACTGGAGTTGCGGCGCCCCGCGGAGGGCACTCCCCGGACCCCCAGCCAGGAGAAGAAGGCATGAGCGAGACCCCCACGCGTATCCAGGTCGGCGGCACCGCGGGGACGGACCCCTACGAGGTGCTGGTCGGCCGTCAGCTGCTCGGCGAGCTCCCCGGGCTCATCGGGCGCGGCGCCAAGCGGGTCGCGGTGCTGCACCCCGAGGCGCTGGCGGCCACCGGCGAGGCACTGCGCGAGGATCTGGCGAACCAGGGCTACGAGGCCATCGCCATCCAGCTGCCCAACGCCGAGGAGTCCAAGACCGTCGAGGTCGCCGCGTACTGCTGGAAGGCGCTCGGGCAGACCGGCTTCACCCGCACCGATGTGATCGTCGGCGTCGGCGGCGGGGCCACCACCGACCTCGCGGGCTTCGTCGCGGCCACCTGGCTGCGCGGGGTGCGCTGGGTCGCAGTGCCGACCACGGTGCTGGGCATGGTCGACGCCGCCGTCGGTGGCAAGACCGGCATCAACACCGCCGAGGGCAAGAACCTGGTCGGCGCCTTCCACCCGCCGTCCGGCGTGCTGTGCGACCTCGCCAGCCTCGACTCGCTGCCCGTCAACGACTACATCAGCGGGCTCGCCGAGATCATCAAGGCCGGGTTCATCGCGGATCCGGTGATCCTGGACCTGATCGAGGAGGACCCGGCCGCGGCCCGTACGCCCGGGGGCCGGCACGCCGCCGAGCTCATCGAGCGGTCGATCCGGGTCAAGGCCGATGTGGTCTCCTCCGACCTCAAGGAGTCCGGCCTGCGGGAGATCCTCAACTACGGCCACACCCTGGCGCACGCGATCGAGAAGAACGAGCGCTACAACTGGCGGCACGGCGCGGCGGTCTCCATCGGCATGGTGTTCGCGGCCGAGCTGGGCCGTCTCGCCGGACGCCTGGACGACGCCACGGCCGACCGGCACCGCACCGTCCTGGAGTCCGTCGGGCTGCCGCTGGCCTACCGCGGCGACCAGTGGCCCAAGCTGCTGGAGACCATGAAGGTCGACAAGAAGTCCCGCGGCGACCTGCTGCGCTTCATCGTCCTCGACGGCCTCGGCAAGCCGACCGTCCTGGAGGGCCCGGACCCGGCCGTGCTGGCCGCCGCCTACGCGGAGGTCTCCAAGTGACCCGGCGGGTGCTGGTGCTCAACGGCCCGAACCTGGGCCGGCTGGGCTCCCGCGAGCCCGACGTCTACGGCGCCACCTCCTACGCCGGGCTGGTCGAGGAGTGCTCGCGGCTCGGCAAGGAGCTGGACTTCGCGGTCGAGGTGCGGGAGACCAACGACGAGGGCGAGATGGTCCGGTGGCTGCACGAGGCCGCGGACGGCTCGGTCCCCGTGGTGCTCAACCCCGGCGCTTTCACGCACTATTCGTACGCGATGCGGGACGCGGCGGCGCAGCGCACCGCCCCGCTCGTCGAGGTGCACATCTCCAACCCGTACGCGCGTGAGGAGTTCCGGCACACCTCGGTCGTCGCGGCCGTCGCCTCGGGGACCGTCGCGGGCTTCGGCATCGGCTCGTACCGGCTGGCGCTGCGCGCGCTGGCGGAGGAAGTGGCCGGCTGACGGCACGTCCGTCCGACGGCCCGGAAGCTCCCTCCGGCGGCCTGCCCGCAGGTCCGGGCACTCCCGTGGGCCCTCGGCCGTTCACCCGGCGAGCGGCCGGGAAGGGTACGGTTCTGATGCTTCCGGTGGAAACCGGGGGCACCGGCGACCAGTTCACGGTCCGTCCGGCCGGTCCACCGGGTGCCGTGCGCCCGGCGCTCCGGCCGGGCGGCCCGCAAGGCCGCTCGACCACGCGCCAGTTGCCTGCACGAGACGGAGAGTCAGCGGATGCAGCACACGATGGGGGCTCCGCTGCCGCCGCCCCACGGATCCCACCCGCCGGCCGCCTCCGGCTGGGGGCCGGTCCCCCCGGGGCAGGGCCACGAGCAGGCCGCGCCGGTGCACCCGGGTGCGCACCATCCGGGCGTTCCGCACCCGGGGCAGCCCCACCCCGAGCAGGGGCCGCCCGTCCCGCCGCAACCGGTGCCGCCCCATCCGGCGCCCGGACCGCAGCCGGGCTGGCCGGGCGGCGGGCCCGTTCCGCAGCCGCCCGGGCCTCCCGCGCCGGCACCGCAGGCACCGGCCCGGCACGCCTCCGTGCCGCCGTCCGAGAGCACCGGGCACATCCGGCTCCCGGCCGGCGCCCCGGTGCCGATACCCGGCCCGGCGGCGGGCAGCGCCGTCGCCGATGTGACCCATGCGCCCGTCGCGGTGCTCCTCATAGGTCCGGCCGGCGCCGGGAAGACCACGGTGGCCCGCCACTGGGCGGACACCCGCCGGGTGCCGACCGCGCACATCAGCCTCGACGACGTCCGTGAATGGGTCCGCTCCGGCTTCGCCGACCCGCAGTCCGGATGGAACGACAACTCCGAGGCGCAGTACCGTCTCGCCCGCCGCACCTGCGGCTTCGCGGCCCGGAACTTCCTCGCCAACGGCATCTCCTGCATCCTCGACGACGCCGTCTTCCCGGACCGCCCCACGGTGGGCCTCGGCGGCTGGAAGCGGCATGTGGGGCCCGGGCTCCTGCCGGTCGTCCTGCTGCCGGGCCTGGAGATCGTCCTGGAGCGGAACGCCGAGCGCACCGGCAACCGCAGACTCTCCGACGAGGAGGTGGCCATGATCCACGGCAAGATGGCCGGCTGGTACGGCTCGGGGCTGCCCATCATCGACAACTCCCAGCTCGACGTGGACACGACGGCCCGCCTGCTGGACGACGTCCTGTCCCGGAGCCTCGCCAGCCCGCCGAGCTGGTAGCCCAGCGGCGAGGGGCGGGGCGGTCCCGTCCTCCCCGGGCCCGGTGCGGCCCGGACACCGCCGGCACGGGACGGGGCCCGGCCGGGGTCGGCACCGCCCGCACGCCCGGTACGGGACGGCCTGCGCGGCCTGCTGCGCTCCGTAGGGTCGTCACGCCCGGCCCCGTACGTGACGGGCCCGCGCCGCCCTGCTGCGCTCCGTGGGGTCGGCCTCGCCCTGCTCTGTCCGCTCCGCCCGGCCCCGCCGCGCTCCGCCTCCTCCATCAGGCCGGCCCCGCCGCGCTCCCCCTCCTCCACCCGGACGGCTCCGCCCCGATCCGCCCTCCGCATGAGCGGCCGCGCCCGTGCCGCCCGTCCGGACGCACCGGAGCGGCCGGGGCCACCGTCTCCTCGTACGCTCGAATCATGTCGGATGTGCACGCGGCCAGGCGCTCGAAGCTGCGCGACCGGTGCGCTGTCGGCCGGGCCGCCGTGCTCGTCTCCCGTCCCCCCAACGTGCGGTACCTCGCCGGTGGTGCGCCGCACGCGGCTGCGCTGCTCCTGGGGCCCGACGAGGACGTGCTGCTCTGCCCGGACACGCCCTCCGGCGACCCCGCCGAGGGCCGCGTCACCGAGGACCTGCGGCTGCTCGTGCTCCCCGCCCCCGGCGAGGACGCCGCCGTCGCCGCCGCACGGCTCGCCGCCGCGGCGGGCGCCGAGAGCCTCGCGCTGGAGGAGCACCACCTCACCGTGGCGCGGCACCGCGCCCTGGCGGCGGTGGCCCCCCGGCTCCGGCTGACCGACCTGGGCACCGCCGTGGAGCAGCAGCGGCTGATCAAGGACGACGAGGAGATCGCCTGTCTGCGGATCGGGGCCGAGATCGCCGACCAGGCGCTGGGGGAGCTGCTGGAGTCGATCCTGGTGGGACGCACCGAGCGGCACCTCGCCCTGGAGCTGGAGCGCCGGCTGGTCGACCACGGTGCCGACGGCCCGGCCTTCCCCACCTCCGTCGCCACCGGGCCGCACGCCGGCGCTGCCGGGCACCTGCCCACCGACCGGCGCGTCGAGGAGGGCGACTTCCTCTGCGTCTGCCTCGGCGCGAACTACCGCGGCTACCGCAGCGAGCTGGGCCGGACGTTCGTCATCGGCAGCACCCCCGCGACCTGGCAGATCGAGCTGTACGACCTCGTCTTCGCCGCTCAGCGGGCCGGACGGGAGGCGCTCGCGCCCGGTGCCGCGTACTGCGAGGTCGACCGCGCGGCCCGGCAGATGCTGCTCGATGGCGGTTACGGTGAGCACCTCGCCCCGTCGACCGGACACGGTGTGGGACTGGAAAACCACGAGGACCCTGAGCTGTCGCCCGCGGCCATGGGTAAACTGGACGCTTGTGTGCCGGTCACCGTCGAACCGGGGGTCCACCTCCCGGGGCGGGGCGGTGTCCGGATCGACGACACGCTCGTCGTCCGCCCCGAGGCGGACGGCGGACCCGAGCTACTCACCATCACGACCAAAGAGCTGCTCGCGCTCTGAGCCCTAGGGTTCTGGCGCGCACCTTTGGTTCCACCAGCTTCAGTCCAGGAGATTCCGCAACCGTGGCATCCACGAACGACCTCAAGAACGGCATGGTGCTCAAGCTCGACGGGGGCCAGCTCTGGTCCGTTGTCGAGTTCCAGCACGTCAAGCCCGGCAAGGGCCCTGCCTTCGTCCGCACCAAGCTGAAGCACGTGCTCTCCGGCAAGGTGGTCGACAAGACCTTCAACGCCGGCGTGAAGGTCGAAACGGCCAACGTCGACAAGCGCGGCATGCAGTTCTCGTACAAGGACGGCAGCGACTTCGTGTTCATGGACACGGAGACCTACGACCAGATCCAGATCACGCCGGAGGTCGTGGGCGACGCCGCCCGCTTCCTGCTCGAGGGCTTCGAGGCCGTGGTCGCCATGTACGAGGGCGCCCCGCTCTACATCGAGCTCCCGGCCTCGGTCGAGCTCGTGATCGAGTACACCGAGCCCGGTGTGCAGGGTGACCGTTCCACCGGCGGCAGCAAGCCGGCCCGCCTGGAGACCGGCTACGAGATCGCGGTCCCGCTCTTCATCACCTCCGGTGAGAAGATCAAGGTGGACACCCGTTCCGGCGATTACCTCGGCCGGGTGAACAAGTAACCGTGGCGGCCCGGAACAAGGCCCGCAAGCGGGCCTTCCAGATCCTGTTCGAGTCCGACCAGCGCGGTACGTCCGTGCAGACCGTGCTCGCGGACTGGATGCGGCTGGCCCGGACCGACGACCGGCAGCCGCCGGTCAACGAGTACACGATGCAGCTGGTCGAGGGGTACGCGGAGCACGCGGACCGGATCGACGAACTCATCGCCACCTATGCGGTCGGCTGGACGCTCGACCGGATGCCCGTGGTGGACCGCAACATTCTGCGGCTCGGCGCCCACGAGCTGATCTGGGAGGACGAGGTCCCGGACGCGGTGGTGATCGACGAGGCGGTGCAGCTCGCCAAGGAGTTCTCCACCGATGACTCCCCGGCCTTTGTGAACGGCCTGCTGGGCCGTCTCAAGGAGCTCAAGCCGTCGCTGCGCAGGGCGTAGCCCCGCCGCCGTACGGCCGTCACCGGGCCCGGAGCGCACTGCGCTCCGGGCCCGGACGCATATCGGCGACCGCGAGCGGTGCAGCCGGGAGAACCGCCGGCAGGTGAACCGACAGCGAGAGCCGCACCGCCCCGGAAAAGCGAAACCGCCGCCGCGAGCGGGACCCGGAAGGGTTCCGCTCGCGGCGGCGGCACGTTTCTGCAGCGGTGCCGGACGGGCCCGTGCGGGCCCGGTCGGTGGCCGACGAGGGTCAGGCGTCCTCGTGCTGCACCGCACGCCGTGCGTCGGCGTCGAGCACACCCCAGCTGATGAGCTGCTCGGTCAGCACCGAGGGGGACTGGTCGTAGATGACGGCAAGCGTGCGCAGGTCGTCCTGACGGATCGAGAGGACCTTGCCGTTGTAGTCGCCTCGCTGGCTCTGGATCGTGGCGGCGTAGCGCTGCAGCGGGCCCGCCTTCTCGGCCGGCACGTGGGCCAGGCGCTCCAGGTCCAGTACCAGCTTCGGCGGCGGCTCGGCGGCACCGCCCGGCGTGGTTCCCGGCAGCAGCTCCTGCACCGGCACCCCGTAGAAGTCCGCCAGCTCGGCAAGGCGCTGCACGGTGACCGCGCGGTCGCCGCGCTCGTAGGAACCGACGACGACGGCCTTCCAGCGGCCCTGAGACTTCTCCTCGACACCGTGCAGGGAGAGCCCCTGCTGGGTGCGGATGGCGCGAAGCTTGGCCCCGAGCTGTTTGGCGTATTCGCTGGACATATAGCTCCCCGGACGAAGGCTGGTAACTCACTGTGAGGTTACGCAGCGTAATCTCACTCGTCAAGCCGAATGGTCCGGGCCGCAGCTCGGGCGGGGTCCGGGCATGATCCGGGTCGGCTCCGGGAGGCCGCCTCCCGGCCTGTCCCTCGGCCCTGATACCGTGGGCGGCGTAATTTCGACGTCCTTTAAAGTCCGTCCCGTGAGGCGGAGAAGGAGGTCCGTTTCGTATGGACGCACCCAAGACCGCGGAACCGGCACGCCCCGTGCTGGAGGCCCCGGACATCGCGCGGGTACTCACCCGCATCGCCCACGAGATCGTCGAACGTGCCAAGGGCGCCGACGACGTGGTGCTGCTCGGCATCCCGACCCGCGGCGTCTTCCTCGCCCGTCGGCTCGCGGCCAAGCTCGAATCGATCACCGGCCGCGCCGTTCCCGTCGGCTCCCTGGACATCACCATGTACCGGGACGACCTGCGACTGCGCCCGGCCCGTGCCCTCGCCCGCACCGAGATCCCCGGTGACGACATCGACGGCCGGCTGGTCGTCCTCGTCGACGACGTGCTGTTCTCCGGCCGGACGATCCGCGCCGCGCTCGACGCGCTCGGCGACATCGGCCGCCCCCGCGGCGTGCAGCTCGCCGTCCTGGTCGACCGCGGCCACCGCGAACTCCCCATCCGTGCCGACTACGTCGGCAAGAACCTCCCGACATCGCTGCGCGAGACGGTCAAGGTCCAGCTCACCGAGGAGGACGGCCGCGACAGCGTGCTCCTCGGCGTCCGGCCCGCCGCGCCCGCGGACGCCGAGGCCACCGCTCCGGCCGCCGACGGGCAGTAGCGCCCCGCCGTCCCTCCCGTACGTCCTCCTGCCCCCGGCACGGCGGACTCCGGGCGGGGCTCCGGCCCGCTGCCCGTGCGCACCCCCGTTCACCTCCCTCACCCACGGAGACTCCGGATGCTGCACCTTCCCGGGGAGAGCCCCCGGAACCCCGGTCACCTCGTCTCGGCCGCCGACCTCTCGCGCGACGACGCCGTGCTGATCCTCGACACGGCCGAGGAGATGGCCCGGGTCGCCGACCGGCCGATCAAGAAGCTGCCGACGCTGCGCGGCCGTACCGTCGTGAACCTCTTCTTCGAGGACTCGACCCGCACCCGCATCTCGTTCGAGGCCGCCGCCAAGCGCCTCTCCGCCGATGTCATCAACTTCTCCGCCAAGGGGTCCTCGGTTTCCAAGGGCGAGTCGCTGAAGGACACCGCGCTCACCCTGGAGGCGATGGGCGCGGACGCCGTCGTCATCCGCCACCACGCCTCCGGCGCCCCGCACCGGCTGGCCACCTCCGGCTGGATCAACGGCTCCGTGGTCAACGCCGGCGACGGCACCCACGAGCACCCCACCCAGGCCCTGCTGGACGCCTTCACCATGCGCCGCCACCTGGCCGGCGCCCCGGACGGCGGCCCGACCCACCACCGGGGCCCCGGAGACGGTACCGGGCGCGACCTGGCCGGCCGCCGCATCACGATCGTCGGCGACGTCCTGCACAGCCGGGTCGCCCGCTCCAACGTCCATCTGCTGCACACCCTGGGCGCCGAGGTGACCCTGGTCGCGCCGCCCACCCTGGTGCCGATCGGCGTCGGCAGCTGGCCCTGCGAGATCAGCTACGACCTGGACGCGGTGCTTCCGAAGTCCGACGCGGTGATGATGCTGCGCGTCCAGCGCGAGCGGATGAACGCCGCCTTCTTCCCCACCGAGCGCGAGTACTCCCGCCGCTACGGCCTCGACGCCGACCGGATGGCGCGGATGCCCGATCACGCCATCGTGATGCACCCCGGCCCGATGAACCGTGGCATGGAGATCACCGCCGAGGTCGCGGACTCCGTGCGCTGCACCGCCGTCGAGCAGGTCGCCAACGGTGTCAGCATCCGGATGGCCGTCCTCTACCTGCTGCTGGGCGGCTCCGAGCCGGCCGTCAGCACCCCGCAGTCCCGCCCCGAGGAGAGCAAGTAACCATGAGCAAGACCCTGATCCGCGGCGCGAAGATCCTCGGAGGCGAGCCGCAGGACGTGATCATCGCGGACGGCGTCATCGCGGCCGTCGGCACCGGCCTGACCGCCGACGGCGACGACGTCACCGTGATCGACGCCGCCGGGAAGGTGCTGCTGCCCGGCCTCGTCGACCTGCACACCCACCTGCGCGAGCCCGGCCGCGAGGACTCCGAGACCGTCGCCACCGGCACCCGCGCCGCGGCCGTCGGCGGCTTCACCGCCGTGCACGCCATGGCCAACACCTTCCCGGTCGCCGACACCGCCGGCGTCGTCGAGCAGGTCTGGCGGCTCGGCCGGGAGTCCGGCTACTGCGACGTCCAGCCCGTCGGCGCCGTCACCGTCGGCCTGGAGGGCAAGCAGCTCGCCGAGCTCGGCGCGATGCACGAGTCCGCGGCCGGCGTCCGGGTCTTCTCCGACGACGGCAAGTGCGTGGACGACGCGGTGATCATGCGCCGGGCGCTGGAGTACGTGAAGGCTTTCGACGGCGTCGTCGCCCAGCACGCCCAGGAGCCCCGGCTGACCGAGGGCGCCCAGATGAACGAGGGCGTGGTCTCCGCGGAGCTGGGGCTCGGCGGCTGGCCGGCCGTCGCCGAGGAGTCGATCAT
Source organism: Streptomyces sp. NPDC002055 (assembly GCF_040296705.1). Taxonomy (NCBI): domain Bacteria; kingdom Bacillati; phylum Actinomycetota; class Actinomycetes; order Kitasatosporales; family Streptomycetaceae; genus Streptomyces; species Streptomyces sp. NPDC002055. Next base: position 7,001 of record NZ_JBEOXS010000019.1, on the reverse strand, counting down.
CGCCCGTGACGTGCTGCTCGCCGCGCACGTCGGCTCCCGGGTGCACATCTGCCACCTCTCCACGGCCGGCTCGGTGGAGATCGTCCGCTGGGCCAAGTCCAAGGGCTGGAACGTGACCGCCGAGGTCACCCCGCACCACCTGCTCCTCACCGACGAGCTGGTCCGGTCCTACAACCCGGTCTACAAGGTGAACCCGCCGCTGCGCACCGAGGCCGACGTCCACGCCCTGCGCGAGGCGCTCGCCGACGGCACGATCGACTGCGTCGCCACCGACCACGCCCCGCACCCGCACGAGGACAAGGACTGCGAGTGGGGCGCCGCGGCCATGGGCATGGTCGGCCTGGAGACCGCGCTCTCGGTCGTGCAGCAGACCATGGTCGAGACCGGGCTGCTCGACTGGGCCCAGGTCGCCGACCGGATGTCGTTCCGCCCGGCGGAGATCGGCCGCCTCCAGGGGCACGGCCGTCCGGTCGCCGAGGGGGAGCCCGCCAACCTGACGCTGGTCGATCCGGCTTACCGTGGTGAGGTGGACCCCGCGGGCTTCGCCTCCCGCAGCCGCAACACCCCCTACGAGGGCCGTGAGCTGCCGGGACGCGTCACCCACACCTTCCTGCGGGGCCGGGCGACGGTCGTGGACGGGAAGCTGGCGTGACACCTCTGACCCTTCTGGCCGCGGATCTCGCGGCCGAACGGAAGTCCCAGGAAGTGACCGACTGGGCGGCGCGCATCGGCTGGGTCGTCGGCCTGCTGATCTTCATCGCCTTCGTCTACTGGCTGATGCGCGAGGGCTGGAAGTGGCGCCGGCTGCTCCAGTCCGGCCTCCCCGCGCTCCCGGCCGCGCCCGACGCCGTCGGCGAGCCGCTGCGCACCCTCAGCGGGCGCTACCACGGCAGCACCACCGCCGGGCAGTGGCTCGACCGGATCGTCGCCCACGGCCTGGGCGTCCGCAGCCGGGCCGAGCTGGCCCTGCACCCCGAGGGCCTGGCCGTGGTCCGCCCCGGCGCCCAGGACTTCTTCGTCCCGGTGGCCGCGCTGCGCGGCGCCCGGCTCGACAAGGGCATCGCGGGCAAGGTCCTCACCGAGGGCGGGCTGCTGGTGATCACCTGGCAGCACGCGGACACCCTGATCGACTCCGGCTTCCGCTCCGACCACGCCGCCGAGCACCCGGCCTGGGTCGAAGCCCTGAACGAACTCTCCGGCGACACCGGTGTCGCCGAACCGCACCACCAGGAAGGCGCACGATGACCACCTCCACCCGGGGGGACAGGACCCCCGCCGTACTCGTCCTGGAGGACGGCCGTACCTTCCGCGGCAGTGCCTACGGCGCCGTGGGGGAGACCTTCGGCGAGGCCGTCTTCTCCACCGGCATGACCGGCTACCAGGAGACCCTGACCGACCCGTCGTACCACCGCCAGGTCGTCGTCATGACCGCCCCGCACGTCGGCAACACCGGCGTCAACGACGAGGACGCCGAGTCCGCGAGGATCTGGGTCTCCGGCTACGTCGTGCGCGACCCCGCCCGGATCCCCTCCAACTGGCGCTCCGTCCGCACCCTGGACGAGGAGCTCACCGCGCAGGGCGTCGTCGGCATCAGCGGCATCGACACCCGCGCCCTCACCCGCCACCTGCGGGAGCGCGGCGCGATGCGGGTCGGCATCTTCTCCGGCCCCGCCCTGGAGTCCGCCGACGACGCGGCGCTGCTCGCCCGGGTGCAGGCCGCGCCGCAGATGAAGGGCGCGGACCTCAGCGCCGAGGTCGCCACCACCGAGACGTACGTCGTCCCGGCGGTCGGCACCAAGCGCTTCACCGTCGCCGCGGTCGACCTCGGCATCAAGGGCATGACCCCGCAGCGGATGGCCGAGCGCGGCATCGAGGTGCACGTCCTGCCCGCCACCGCCACCGTCGAGGACATCTACGCGGTCCAGCCGGACGGCGTGTTCTTCTCCAACGGCCCCGGCGACCCGGCCACCGCCGACCACCCGGTCTCCGTGATGCGGGGCGTGCTGGAGCGGAAGACCCCGCTCTTCGGCATCTGCTTCGGCAACCAGATCCTCGGCCGCGCGCTCGGCTTCGGCACCTTCAAGCTGAAGTACGGCCACCGGGGCATCAACCAGCCCGTGCAGGACCGCACGACCGGCAAGGTCGAGGTCACCGCGCACAACCACGGCTTCGCCGTCGACGCCCCGCTGGACCGCGACTCCGACACCCCCTACGGCCGGGCCCAGGTCAGCCACGTCTGCCTCAACGACCAGGTCGTCGAGGGACTCCAGCTGCTCGACCAGCCCGCGTTCAGCGTCCAGTACCACCCCGAAGCAGCCGCAGGCCCGCACGACGCCGCCTACCTGTTCGACCGCTTCGTCAGCCTGATGGAGGGCCAGCGTGCCTAAGCGCACCGACATCCAGTCCGTCCTGGTCATCGGCTCCGGCCCGATCGTCATCGGCCAGGCCGCCGAGTTCGACTACTCCGGCACCCAGGCCTGCCGCGTCCTCAAGTCCGAGGGCCTGCGCGTCATCCTGGTCAACTCCAACCCCGCGACGATCATGACCGACCCGGAGATCGCCGACGCCACGTACGTCGAGCCGATCACCCCGGACTACGTCGAGAAGATCATCGCCAAGGAGCGCCCCGACGCGCTCCTGCCCACCCTCGGCGGCCAGACCGCGCTCAACACCGCCATCTCCCTGCACGAGGCGGGCACCCTCGAGAAGTACGGCGTCGAGCTGATCGGCGCCAACGTCGAGGCGATCAACAAGGGCGAGGACCGCGACCTGTTCAAGGAGGTCGTCGAGGCCGTCAACGCCAAGATCGGCCACGGCGAGTCCGCCCGCTCGGTCATCTGCCACAGCATGGACGACGTCCTCGCGGGCGTCGACACGCTCGGCGGCTACCCGGTCGTGGTCCGCCCCTCCTTCACCATGGGCGGCGCCGGCTCCGGCTTCGCCCACGACGAGGAGGAGCTGCGCCGGATCGCCGGCCAGGGCCTGACGCTCTCGCCCACCACCGAGGTGCTCCTGGAGGAGTCCATCCTCGGCTGGAAGGAGTACGAGCTGGAGCTGATGCGCGACAAGCACGACAACGTCGTGGTCGTCTGCTCCATCGAGAACTTCGACCCGATGGGCGTGCACACCGGTGACTCGATCACCGTCGCTCCGGCGATGACGCTCACCGACCGCGAGTACCAGGTCCTCCGCGACGTCGGCATCGCCGTCATCCGCGAGGTCGGTGTCGACACCGGCGGCTGCAACATCCAGTTCGCGGTCAACCCCGAGGACGGCCGGGTCATCGTCATCGAGATGAACCCGCGCGTCTCCCGGTCCTCCGCGCTGGCCTCCAAGGCCACCGGCTTCCCGATCGCGAAGATCGCGGCCCGGCTCGCCGTCGGCTACACCCTCGACGAGATCCCCAACGACATCACCGAGAAGACCCCGGCGTCCTTCGAGCCCGCGCTCGACTACGTCGTCGTCAAGGTGCCGCGGTTCGCGTTCGAGAAGTTCCCCGCCGCCGACGCCACCCTCACCACCACCATGAAGTCGGTGGGCGAGGCCATGGCCATCGGCCGGAACTTCCCCGAGGCGCTGCAGAAGGCGCTGCGCTCGCTGGAGAAGAAGGGCAGCCAGTTCGCGTTCACCGGTGACCCGGGGGACAAGGGCGCGCTGCTGCTCGCCTCCGAGGTGCCCACCGACGGCCGGATCAACACCGTCATGCAGGCCATCCGGGCCGGCGCCACCCCGCAGGAGGTCTTCGACGCCACGAAGATCGACCCGTGGTTCGTCGACCAGCTCTTCCTGATCAAGGAGATCGCGGACGACATCGCGGCGGCCGACAAGCTCGGCCCCGAGCTGCTCGCCGACGCCAAGCGGCACGGCTTCTCCGACGCTCAGGTCGCCGGCATCCGCTCGCTGCGCGAGGACGTCGTCCGCGAGGTCCGGCACGCCCTCGGCGTCCGGCCCGTCTACAAGACGGTCGACACCTGCGCCGCCGAATTCGCCGCGAAGACCCCGTACTTCTACTCGTCCTACGACGAGGAGAGCGAGGTCGCGCCGCGCGAGAAGCCCGCCGTGATCATCCTCGGCTCGGGCCCCAACCGCATCGGCCAGGGCATCGAGTTCGACTACTCCTGCGTCCACGCCTCCTTCGCGCTGAGCGACGCGGGCTACGAGACCGTGATGGTCAACTGCAACCCGGAGACCGTCTCCACCGACTACGACACCTCCGACCGGCTGTACTTCGAGCCGCTCACCCTGGAGGACGTCCTGGAGATCGTCCACGCCGAGCAGCAGGCCGGGCCGGTCGCGGGCGTCGTCGTCCAGCTCGGCGGCCAGACCCCGCTGGGTCTCGCCCAGGCGCTCAAGGACAACGGCGTACCGATCGTCGGCACCTCCCCGGAGGCGATCCACGCCGCCGAGGACCGCGGGGCCTTCGGCCGCGTACTGACCGACGCCGGGCTGCCCGCGCCGAAGTACGGCACCGCGTTCTCCTTCGACGAGGCCAAGGAGATCGCCGCCGAGATCGGCTACCCGGTCATGGTCCGCCCGTCCTACGTCCTCGGCGGCCGCGGCATGGAGATCGTCTACGACGAGCCCTCGCTGGCCGAGTACCTGGAGCGGCACGCCGGACTGATCTCCGAGCACCCGGTCCTCATCGACCGGTTCCTCGACGACGCCATCGAGATCGACGTGGACGCCCTCTACGACGGCCACGAGCTCTACCTCGGCGGCGTCATGGAGCACATCGAGGAGGCCGGCATCCACTCCGGTGACTCGGCCTGCGCGCTGCCCCCGATCACCCTCGGCGGCTTCGACATCAAGCGGCTCCGCGCCTCCACCGAGGCCATCGCCAAGGGCGTCGGCGTCCGCGGACTGATCAACATCCAGTTCGCCATGGCCGGGGACATCCTCTACGTCCTCGAGGCCAACCCGCGGGCCTCCCGCACGGTGCCGTTCACCTCCAAGGCGACCGCCGTGCCGCTGGCGAAGGCCGCCGCCCGGATCTCGCTGGGCGCGACCATCGCCGAGCTGCGCGCCGAGGGCCTGCTCCCGACGGCCGGGGACGGCGGCACGCTGCCGCTGGACGCCCCGATCTCCGTCAAGGAGGCCGTGATGCCGTGGAGCCGCTTCCGGGACGCCTCGGGGCGCGGTGTGGACACCGTCCTCGGCCCGGAGATGCGCTCCACCGGCGAGGTCATGGGCATCGACACGGTCTTCGGCACGGCGTACGCCAAGTCGCAGGCCGGGGCGTACGGCGCGCTGCCCACCAAGGGGCGGGCGTTCGTCTCCGTCGCCAACCGCGACAAGCGCTCGATGATCTTCCCGGCGCGGGAGCTGGTCGCCATGGGCTTCGAGCTCCTCGCCACCTCCGGCACCGCCGAGGTCCTCAAGCGCAACGGCATCAACGCCACCGTCGTGCGCAAGCAGAGCGAGGGCGAGGGCCCGGACGGCGAGCGGACCATCGTCCAGCTCATCCACGACGGCCGGGTGGACCTGATCGTCAACACCCCGTACGGCACCGGCGGCCGCCTCGACGGCTACGACATCCGTACGGCGGCCGTGGCCCGCGGGGTGCCCTGCCTGACCACCGTGCAGGCGCTGGCCGCCGCGGTCCAGGGCATCGAGGCGCTCAGCCGCGGCGACATCGGCGTCCGCTCCCTCCAGGAGCACGCGCAACACCTGACCGCGGCCCGCGAGGTCTGATCGGGCCGGGCCCGGTGCCGCACCGCGCGGGGGAGGCGACGTCATGGCGGGAGCCAGGACGGACGCCGCCCGGCGTGGTGCGGCACCGCGCCCCGTGAGCCCGGCATGATCCGATCCGGGCGGCCCCGGCACCGAGAGAGGGGGACACCGGCCGGTGTCCCCCTCTTCATGAGCTCACCCGTCTCCGTGAGCTCACCCGTCCCCACCTCCGGCGGGCTCCGCAGGAGACCCCGGCCCCGCGCAGAAAGCACCCCATGTACCGTCTCCTCTTCGATCTGCTCTTCCGGCGGATGGACCCCGAGCAGGCCCACCACCTGGCCTTCGGCTGGATCCGGCGCGTCGCCCGCATCCCGGTGCTGCGCACCTTGGCCGCCGCCGTGCTCGCCCCGCGCCACAAGGCGCTGCGCACCACGGCCCTCGGCCGGCGGATGCACGGCCCCTTCGGACTGGCCGCCGGCTTCGACAAGAACGCCGTGGCCATCGACGGCATGGCGATGCTCGGCTTCGACCACGTCGAGATCGGCACGGTCACCGCGCAGCCCCAGCCCGGCAACCCGAAGCAGCGTCTCTTCCGACTGATCCCGGACCGCGCCCTGATCAACCGGATGGGCTTCAACAACGACGGGTCGGCGGCGGTGGCCGCCCGCCTCGCGGCCCGCAACCCGGTCTTCCCGACCACTGTCGGCGTCAACATCGGCAAGACCAAGGTCGTCCCCGAGGAGGAGGCCGTCGCCGACTACGTGACCTCCACCGAGCGCCTCGCCGCGCACGCCGACTACCTGGTCGTCAACGTCTCGTCGCCGAACACCCCCGGACTGCGGAACCTCCAGGCCGTCGACCACTTGCGCCCGCTGCTCTCCGCGGTGCGCGAGGCCGCCGACCGCACCGTCACCGACCGCCGTGTCCCGCTGCTCGTCAAGATCGCCCCGGACCTGGCCGACGAGGACGTCGACGCCGTCGCCGACCTCGCCCTGGAGCTCGGCCTCGACGGCATCATCGCCACCAACACCACCATCGCCCGCGAGGGCCTGGGCCTGGCCACCTCCGCGCAGGAGATCGAGCGGATCGGGGCCGGCGGGCTGTCCGGCGCCCCGGTCAAGGCCCGCTCCCTGGAGGTGCTGCGCCGGCTCTACGCCCGGGTCGGCGACCGGATCACCCTGATCGGCGTCGGCGGCGTCACCACCGCCGACGACGTCTGGGAGCGCATCCTCGCCGGAGCCACCCTCGTCCAGGGCTACAGCGCGTTCATCTACGAAGGCCCCTTCTGGTGCCGGGAGATCCACCGCGGCCTCGCCGCCCGCCTCGCCGCC